>CAXRGK010000141.1:0-8024 GCA_964230145.1 Burkholderiaceae bacterium
TCTCCATGGGCTCGTGCGCCAACGGCGGTGGTTACTACCACTACAGCTATTCGGTGGTGCGTGGCTGTGACCGTGTGGTGCCGGTGGATGTGTATGTACCGGGCTGTCCGCCCACGGCCGAAGCCCTGATCTACGGCATCATCCAGTTGCAGCAGAAGATCCGCCGCGAGCACACCATTGCCCGCGTCTGAGGGGAATACACGAATGACCACTTACGCCATCCGCCCCGAAGACCTGCAGGACACCCTCGCTGCCGCGCTGGGTGACCGTGTCAGCAGCATCACCATCGCTCTGGACGAAGTGACGGTGCATGTGTCCGCAGCCAATTACCGCAGTGTCATGCAGACCCTGCAGACGGCTGAAGGGTGCAAGTTCGAGCAACTGATTGATCTTTGCGGCGTGGACTACTCCACTTACCGCGATGTCGGCACCGACGGCCCTCGCTTTGGTGTCACCGTGCACCTGTTGTCCGTGAGCCTGAACCAGCGTGTGCGCGTCAAGGTGCTCTGCCCCGATGACGATCTGCCGCTGGTGGATTCCGTCAACGATCTGTGGAACTCGGCCAACTGGTACGAGCGCGAAGCTTTCGATCTGTTCGGCATCGTGTTCGAAGGGCACAACGATCTGCGCCGCATCCTGACCGACTACGGCTTCATTGGCCATCCCTTCCGCAAGGACTTCCCACTGTCGGGTCATGTGGAAATGCGTTACGACGCCGAGCGCCAGCGCGTGGTTTACGAGCCGGTCAGCATCGAGCCGCGCGAAATCACGCCGCGCGTCATCCGCGAAGAACACTACGGAGGCCTGCAGTGATGGGCTTCGACAAGCTCAGCCCGAACGGAGTCTCAAATGGCTGAAATCAAGAACTACACCCTCAACTTCGGTCCCCAGCACCCGGCCGCCCACGGCGTGTTGCGTCTGGTGCTCGAGCTCGACGGCGAAGTCGTGCAACGCGCTGACCCGCACATTGGTCTGCTGCACCGCGCCACCGAGAAGCTGGCCGAGAACAAGACCTACATCCAGGCGCTGCCCTACATGGACCGACTGGACTACGTGTCGATGATGTCCAACGAGCACGCCTACTGCCTGGCGATCGAAAAGCTGCTGGGCATTGAAGTGCCCATTCGCGCGCAGTACATCCGCGTCATGTTTGCCGAAATCACCCGCATCATGAACCACCTGATGTGGCTGGGTTCGCACGGCAACGACTGCGGCAGCTCGACCATCCTGATCTACTGCTTCCGCGAGCGCGAAGACCTGTTCGACATGTACGAGGCCGTATCCGGCGCACGCATGCATGCCGCCTACTTCCGTCCGGGCGGTGTCTACCGCGACCTGCCTGACAGCATGCCCCAGCACAAGGTCAGCAAGGTCAAGAACGCCAAGGCGATTGCACAGATCAACAAGAACCGTCAGGGTTCGCTGCTGGATTTCATCGACGACTTCACTCAGCGCTTCCCCAAGTGTGTGGACGAATACGAGACCCTGCTGACCGACAACCGCATCTGGAAACAGCGCACGGTCGGTATTGGTGTGGTGCCGCCCGAGCGCGCCCTCAATCTGGGCATGACCGGCCCCATGCTGCGTGGCTCCGGCTTCGCCTGGGACCTGCGCAAGAAGCAGCCGTATGACGCCTACGACAAGGTCGAGTTCGACGTGCCCGTGGGCAAGACCGGCGACAGCTACGACCGATATCTGGTCCGCGTGCAGGAAATGCGTGAGTCCAACCGCATCATCCAGCAATGCGTGGCCTGGCTGCGCGCCAACCCCGGCCCGGTGATCAACGACACCGCCAAGGTGGCGGCTCCCAAACGCGAGGACATGAAGTCCAACATGGAATCGCTGATCCACCACTTCAAGCTCTTCTCCGAAGGCTTCAAGGTGCCCGAGGGCGAGGCCTACGCGGCCGTCGAGCACCCGAAAGGCGAGTTCGGCATTTACATGGTCAGCGACGGTGCCAACAAGCCCTACCGCCTCAAGATCCGCGCCCCGGGCTTTGCCCACCTGGCCACCCTCGATGAAATGGCCAAGGGCCACATGCTGGCTGACGCGGTCGCCATCATTGGCACCATGGACATCGTGTTTGGAGAGATTGACCGATGAGCAGCGCAAACCACACGCCCGTGCAGGCCCTGGCCCTGTCCGAGGCCACGCGTGCACGATTTGCCCGCGAAGTGGCCAAGTTCCCGGCTGACCAGAAGCAGTCCGCTGTCATGCCGATCCTGTCCATCCTGCAGCAGGAGCAGGGCTGGGTCAGCCCCGAAGGCGAACTGGCCGTGGCCGAGTACCTGGGCATGCCCGTGATGGCCGTGCACGAAGTCATGACCTTCTACAACATGTACAACCAGAAGCCGGTGGGCCAGTTCAAGCTCAACGTCTGCACCAACCTGCCGTGTCAGCTGCGCGGTGGCCTCAAGGCCCTGCAGCACCTGGAAGGCAAGCTGGGGGTGCATGCCGGTGAAACCACCGCCGATGGCGTTTTCACGCTGCAGCCCAGCGAATGCCAGGGTGCCTGCGCCGACGCGCCGGTGATGCTGGTCAACGACCGCCACATGTGCAGTTTCATGAGCAACGAGAAGCTGGACCAGCTGATCGACAGCCTTCGCACGGCTGCCAAGGCCTGAGGAACGGACAGATGAACATCGAGCAAATCCTCTCGCAATTCCAGGCCACCGGCGTGGAAACCTGCTTCCACGGCCGCCACATCAACCCCCAGATCTACGCTGATCTGAACGGCAGCAACTGGCGCCTCAAGGACTACGAAGCCCGCGGCGGCTATGCGGCCCTGCGCAAGATCCTGGGCAAGGACGGCAGCGAAGGCCTGTCCCAGGACCAGGTGATTGCCACCGTCAAGGAATCCGGCCTGCGCGGTCGCGGCGGCGCTGGTTTTCCCACCGGCCTGAAGTGGAGCTTCATGCCTCGCCAGTTCCCTGGCCAGAAGTACCTGGTCTGCAACTCGGACGAGGGCGAACCCGGCACCTGCAAGGACCGGGACATCATGATGTACAACCCGCACACCGTGATCGAAGGCATGGCCATTGCCGCCTACGCCATGGGCATCAGCGCGGGCTACAACTACATCCACGGTGAAATTTTCCAGGTCTACGAGCGCTTTCAGGAGGCCCTCGAAGAGGCCCGCGCCGCCGGCTACCTGGGTGACAACATCCTGGGCAGCAACTTCAGCTTCCAGCTGCACGCTTCCCACGGTTTTGGCGCCTACATCTGCGGCGAAGAAACCGCGCTGCTCGAGTCGCTCGAAGGCAAGAAAGGCCAGCCGCGCTTCAAGCCGCCGTTCCCCGCCAGCTTTGGCCTGTACGGCAAGCCCACCACCATCAACAACACCGAGACCTTTGCGGCGGTGCCCTGGATCATCCGCAACGGTGGTCAGGCCTACCTCGAGTGCGGCAAGCCCAACAACGGCGGCACCAAGATCTTCTCGGTCAGCGGTGACGTCGAGCGTCCCGGCAACTACGAAGTGCCCATGGGCACGCCCTTTGCCAAGCTGCTGGAACTCGCCGGTGGTGTGCGCGCCGGTCGCCAGCTCAAGGCCGTGATTCCCGGTGGCTCGTCTTCGCCGGTCATTCCTGGCCAGCTGATGATGGACCTGACCATGGACTACGACAGCATCGCCAAAGAGGGCGGCTCCATGCTGGGTTCAGGCGCCGTGATCGTGATGGACGACACCCGCTGTATGGTCAAGAGCCTGCAGCGCCTGTCCTACTTCTACATGCACGAGTCCTGCGGCCAGTGCACGCCTTGCCGCGAAGGCACGGGCTGGCTTTCGCGCGTGGTCGACCGCATTGAAAACGGCCAGGGTCGCGCCTCGGACATGGACCTGCTCGACAGCGTGGCCGGCAACATCATGGGCCGCACGATCTGTGCGCTGGGCGATGCCGCCGCCATGCCGGTGCGCGGCATGCTCAAGCACTACCGCCACGAATTTGAACACCACATCGAGCACAAGACCTGTGTGGTCGGTGCTTATGCGTAAACGGTGATACCCATGGTTGAAATCGAACTCGACGGTAAGAAGGTTCACGTTCCTGAAGGCAGCATGGTCATGCATGCTGCCGAAAAGGCCGGTAACTACATTCCCCACTTCTGCTACCACAAGAAGCTTTCCATCGCCGCCAACTGCCGCATGTGCCTGGTCGACGTGGAAAAGGCCCCCAAGCCCATGCCCGCCTGCGCCACCCCTGTGACGCAGGGCATGATCGTGCGCACCCGTTCCGACAAGGCCGTCTCGGCCCAGAAGTCGGTGATGGAATTCCTGCTGATCAACCACCCGCTGGATTGCCCGATCTGTGACCAGGGCGGCGAGTGCCAGTTGCAGGATCTGGCCGTCGGCTATGGCGGTACCCAGTCGCGCTACGAAGAAGAAAAGCGTGTGGTCTTCCACAAGGAAGTGGGCCCGCTGATCTCGATGGAAGAGATGAGCCGCTGCATCCAGTGCACGCGCTGCGTCCGCTTCGGACAGGAAATTGCCGGCCAGATGGAACTGGGCATGTCCAACCGCGGCGAGCACTCCGAGATCGAGACCTTCCTGGGCTCGACGGTGGACTCCGAGCTGTCGGGCAACATGATCGACATCTGCCCGGTCGGTGCGCTCACCAGCAAGCCTTTCCGCTACACGGCCCGCACCTGGGAACTGTCGCGCCGCAAGTCGGTGGCCGCCCACGACTCGTCTGGCGCCAACCTGATCGTGCAGGTCAAGAACAACCAGGTCATGCGCGTGGTGCCCCTCGAAAACGAAGAGGTCAACGAGTGCTGGATCGCCGACCGCGAGCGTTTCTCGTACGAAGCCCTCAACAGCGACGAGCGCCTGACCCAGCCCATGCTCAAGCAGGGTGGCCAGTGGAAAGAGGTCGACTGGCAGACCGCGCTCGAATACGTGGCCAATGGCCTGAAAAACATCCAGCGTGACCACGGCGCCGCCAGCATTGGCGCGCTGGTGAGCCCGCACAGCACCGTCGAAGAGGCTTACCTCGCCGGTGCCCTGCTGCGTGGCCTGGGCTCCGACAACGTCGACGCCCGCCTGCGCCGCGCCGAATTCGCAGCCGGTGAGGGCGTCCAGTGGCTGGGTACCTCGATCGCTTCCTTGTCCACGCTGCAGCGCGTGCTGGTCGTGGGCTCCAACCTGCGCAAGGACCATCCGCTGTTCGCGCAGCGCATCCGCCAGGCCGCACGCCATGGTGCGCAGGTCAACGCGATCGCCTCTGCGGCGCAAAAAGCCAGCGACTGGGCTTTGCCGGTGGCCAACAACCTCGTGACCGGTGCTTCGGGCTGGGCGCAGGCCCTGGCCGATGTGGCCGCCGCGATTGCGGCCGAGAAGGGCCTGGCAGCCCCGGCCGCCGGTACTGTATCTGCCCAGGCGCAAGCCATCGCCAAGTCTTTGCTGGGTGGCGAGCGCAAAGCGGTACTGCTGGGTAACGGCGCCGCGCACCATGCCAACGCGTCCAGTCTGCTGGTCCTGGCCAACTGGATCGGTGAGCAGACTGGCGCCAGCGTCGGCTACCTGACCGAAGCCGCCAACACCGTGGGCGCGCAATGGGCCAAGGCCCAGCCGCAGTCCGGTGGCAAGAACGCCGCCCAGATGCTCGACGGCAGCCTCAAGGCCGCGATCCTGCTGAACACCGAACCCGAGTTCGACACCGCCGCCGGTGCCGCTGCCGTGGCCGCCCTGGACAAGGCCGAGATGGTCGTGACGCTCAGCCCGTTCAAGGCCAACATGGCTTTCAGCGATGTGCTGCTGCCGATCGCGCCGTTCACCGAAACCTCGGGCAGCTTCGTCAATGCCGAAGGCCGTCTGCAGAGCTTCCACGCCGTGGTCAAGCCGCGCGGCGAAACCCGCCCGGCCTGGAAAGTGCTGCGTGTGCTGGGCAACCTGCTCGATGTACCGGGTTTCAACTTCGAAACCTCGCAGGACGTGCTGGCCAAAGTGACGGCCCAGCCCTTGCAACTGTCCAACGCCATCCGCGCCGAAGTGCGTCTGGGTGGCTCTGTGAGCGAGCCTGCTGTGGCTGCCATCTACCAACTCGACGGCATCGTCCGCCGTGCTGCCTCGCTGCAGCAGACGGCTGATGCACGCAAGGAGGTCGCATGATTGACGCGCTGTACAACGGCGGCCTGAACCTTCTGGCCGATGCCTGGTGGACCACGATGGCGTGGCCCGTGATCTGGATCCTGCTCAAGATCGTGGCCGTGCTGGCCCCGCTGATGGGTGCTGTGGCCTACCTGACGCTGTGGGAGCGCAAGCTGCTGGGCTTCATGCAGGTGCGTATGGGTCCCAACCGTGTGGGTCCTTTCGGACTGCTGCAGCCGATCGCTGACGCGCTCAAGCTGCTGACCAAGGAGCTGATCAACCCGACCGCCGCCAGCAAAGGTCTGTTCCGTCTGGGCCCGGTCATGGCCATCATGCCGGCCCTGGCCGCGTGGGTGGCGATTCCCTTCGGTCCTGAAGTCGCGCTGACCAACCTCAACACCGGCCTGCTGCTGGTGATGGCCATCACTTCCATCGAGGTGTATGGGGTGATCATTGCCGGTTGGGCATCGAACTCCAAGTACGCCTTCCTGGGCGCACTGCGTGCGTCGGCCCAGATGGTGAGCTATGAAATCGCCATGGGCTTCTGTTTCCTGGTGGTGGTCATGGTCTCCGGCGGCATGAACCTGACCGAGATCGTGCTGGGTCAGGACAAGGGCATGTTCGCCGACATGGGTCTGAACTTCTTGTCCTGGAACTGGCTGCCCCTGCTGCCGATGTTCATGGTCTACCTGATCTCCGGTGTGGCCGAAACCAACCGCCATCCCTTCGACGTCGTCGAAGGCGAAGCGGAAATCGTGGCCGGTCACATGGTCGAGTACTCGGGCATGGGCTTCGCCATCTTCTTCCTGGCCGAATACGCCAGCATGTGGCTGGTGTCCATCCTCGCCGTGGTCATGTTCCTGGGCGGCTGGCTTTCGCCGATCGACAGCGCGCTGTTCAATGCCATCCCGGGCTGGATCTGGCTGGCCATCAAGACCTTCATCGTGGTGTCCATGTTCATCTGGATTCGCGCCACGTTCCCGCGCTTCCGTTATGACCAGATCATGCGTCTGGGCTGGAAGATTTTCATTCCGGTCACCCTGGTGTGGCTGCTGGTGGTGGGCGCCTGGTTGTTCTCACCCTGGAACATCTGGAAATGAGCGGATCCACCATGACTGCATCCACCTTCTCGATCAAGGACTTCTTCAAGAGCTTCATGCTTGTGGAGTTGTTCAAGGGCATGGCCCTGACCGGCCGTTATGCGCTGGCCCGCAAGGTCACGCTGGAATACCCTGAAGAAAAAACCCCGCTGTCACCGCGCTTCCGTGGCCTGCACGCCCTGCGCCGCTATGAAAACGGCGAAGAGCGCTGCATTGCCTGCAAGCTGTGCGAAGCCGTGTGTCCGGCGATGGCCATCACCATCGAAGCCGGTGAGCGTGCAGACGGCACCCGCCGCACCACGCGTTATGACATCGACCTGACCAAGTGCATCTTCTGCGGCTTCTGCGAAGAAAGCTGCCCGGTGGACTCCATCGTCGAGACGCACATCCTCGAATACCACGGCGAAAAGCGCGGCGACCTGTACTACACCAAGGACATGCTGCTGGCTGTGGGTGACCGCTACGAAAAAGAGATCGCTGCCAACAAGGCCGCCGATGCTCCTTACCGCTGATGCCCGGCTGATGCGATCCCACTGAAAGATTTTTCCATGGACATCCAAACCGGTTTCTTCTACCTCTTCGCGGCGGTGCTGCTGTTCTCGGCCTTCCGGGTCGTGACCGCGCGCAACCCCGTGCACGCCGTGCTGTACCTCATGCTGGCCTTTTCGCAGGCCAGCGGCCTGTGGTTCCTGCTGGGCGCCGAGTTCCTGGCCATCACCCTGGTGCTGGTCTACCTGGGCGCCGTGATGGTGCTGTTCCTGTTTGTTGTGATGATGCTGGACATCAACATGGACACGCTGCGCGCAGGTTTCTGGAAGCACTTCCCGCTGGCCGCCACGCTG
>CAXRGK010000142.1:0-6524 GCA_964230145.1 Burkholderiaceae bacterium
TTGCCGTTTTCGGCAATGAAGTCACGCAGGGTGTCGACGTCTTTGTAGTCGATCTCTTCCACGCCAGCCACGGTGAAGCGGCAGAAACGCTTGCGCTTGAACAGCAGGGACTGGGTGTTGCGCTTGGGACGCTTGTTCTTGTCGAATTTTTTGAAAGTGGCCATGGGGGCCTCCTGAAATTAATCTTGCTGAAACTCTTGAATGTGGAGCACAACGCTCCTGCCTTGTCGGGGTGTGGCCAGGAAACCCTGAAACCGCCATCGGCTGCCCACCGCTTGCCTGGAGAGCCGCTCAGCCTGGTTGCCCAGGGCCAGCGCACGGATCTTCAGGTTCACCTGCCGCAGGTGGCCTGCCTCTGTCTGCTGCGAACTGTGCTCAAGCATCAGGTCCAGCGCAGGCAATCCGGCGGGTGTGTAGCGCAAAGCGGACAGCTCGGCGATACAGGCGGTCAGGTCGGTGTGGTTCACTCCCCTTGTTCAGGCAGGATCAGGCTGCAAATTCGGCTTGCTGGGCCTTGCGGGCTTCTTCACGCTCGACGGTCTTCATCATGGAAGAAGGCGCGGTGTCGGCTTTCTTCTTCTGGACCGTCAGGTGACGCAGCACGGCATCGTTGAACTTGAAGGCGTGCTCCAGTTCGGCCATCACAGCCAGGTCGGCCTCGATGTTCACGCACAGGTAGTGGGCCTTGGCCAGCTTGTTGATCTGGTAGGCCAGTTGACGGCGACCCCAGTCTTCCACGCGGTGGATTTTGCCGCCGCCGGTGGTGATCATGCCCTTGTAACGCTCCAGCATGGCCGGAACCTGTTCGCTTTGATCCGGATGGATCAGCAAAATGATTTCGTAATGACGCATTGAAACTCCTTGTGGATGATGGAAGCTGCCCCCGGCGTCGGTTCGGGGTGCAGCAAGGGAACTCGCGATTATAGCCCAGGCCCGGGGAAGCGCTCACCCGGCGCCACCGGACGGGATGCGGGCGCGGGTCTCAGGGTGCTGAACAGCACACCCAGGGCAATGGCAACAAAGCCAGCAGGCACCCCAAAGACGCCCGCTGAAACGGGCTGCACCCCCCACCACAGCCCCCCCACGGCCGCCAGCCCCCAGAAATGCCGGACAGCAGGCGAATTGAGCACCATGTAGCCGATCGTCACGGCCGGCCCCACGAGCATGCCCGCAACGGCCGCCCTGCGATCGACCCGGGCACTGAACAGGCCACACGCCATGGCCGGGAAGAAGGCCGAAGCAGCCAGCGAAAAGGAAGTGGACACCAGCGCCAGAATCTCGGCTGGTTTGAGCGCAGCCACAAACGCCGCCAGCATGGCCACCGCCAGCAGGGCAAATTTGGACAGGATCACCCGCTGCTCGGCGGCACGGGGGGTGTGCTGGTGCTGTGCACCCATGTCATGCACCAGCGCGTTGCTAATGGTCAGCAGCAGGCCATCGGCAGTGGACAGCGCAGCGGCCAGGCCACCCGCGGCGACCAACCCGGAAACCACAAAGGGCATCCCGCCCAACTCGGGTGTGGCCAGCATGACCAGATCGGCCCCCAGCCGGATTTCTCCGAGCTGAAGGATCCGGTCTCCGTTGACATCTGACACATCGATCAAGCCGGGATCAAGCCGGGCCCATTGCGCAATCCAGCCTGGCAAATCTTCAAAACTGCTGCCCACCAGGTTGTGCAGGATTTCGAACTTCACCAGCACTGCCAGGGCTGGGGCGCTCAGATAAAGCAAGGCAATGAAGAACAGTGACCAGGCCACAGAGCTGCGGGCCTCGGCCACATTGGGCAAGGTGTAGTACCGCGTGAGCAGATGCGGCAAGCCTGCTGTTCCGAACATCAGGCACAGCACCAGCGCCAGAAAATTCGTGCGGGAGGCGTCATGGGCCTGGCGGGCCTGCTCACCCCCTGTCGGTTCTCCCTGAAAAGCCCGGGCATGGCGTGGCATCCCACCCAAAGGACCGGCGCGCTCCTGGTTTTCGCGCATGGCGCGGGCCCATTGCTCACGGGCCTGGACCGGGTCATGGGGCAACGCCAGAAGTTCGCGCCGGACTTGCGCCACAGCAGCGAAATCGGCACCTTGCGCCTTGAGCTGGCGAATTTTCTCTTCCAGTTCAACGCGAAGGTCGGCCATGGAGCGCTCGACGTCCTGCAAACGCGCCTCGTACATGCGCGCGCGGCGTGCAAACTCCTGGCGAACCTCCAGCTCGGCTGGGTCGTCGATCAGCAGGTTTTCCAGCGTCTCGATCTTGGCCAGCTGGGTACCATAGGCAAGTGGCGCCAGCGGTGTGCCCAGTTGCTGGTAAGCCTGCCAGGACACCGGAATCAGAAACGCCAGCAGCAGGACGATGTATTGCGCCACCTGCGTCCAGGTGATGGCCCGCATGCCGCCCAGAAAGGAACACAACAAGACCCCGCCCAGTCCGAGCAGGATGCCGATCTCGAACTGGACCCCCGTCAGGCGCGAGGCGATCAGGCCGATACCGTAAATCTGGGCCACCACATAGGTGAAGGACACGGCCACCGCCGCCAGTGCCGCCAGAATGCGCGGCCAGCGCCCGCCATAACGCACCCGGAAAAAGTCGGGCAAGGTGTAGAGGTTCATCGCCCGCAGTTGGGGGGCAATCAGCAGGGCCACAAGGCAGAAGCCGCCTGTCCAGCCCATCACATAGGCCAGACCGCCAGGCTGTTTTCCGGTCCCGGAAAAACCTTGCAGGTACAGCGCACCGGCCAGGCTGATGAAGGAGGCCGCACTCATCCAGTCGGCGGCCGTGGCCATGCCGTTGTACATGGCCGGCACACGACGCCCTGCCACAAAATACTCATCGGGATCGGTGGTGCGCCCCGAGATGCCAATCAGGGCGTAGATCATCACTGTGCTGAACAGGAAGATCGGCCCGATCAGGTTGCGCGAAAGCCCAGCCTGCTCGGCCCAGGCCATGGCGCCCAGCAGCGCCAGCAACAGCAACACGAACAACAGGACATTGCGGTGCAGGCGCCAGCGGTAGCTGGCTGGCATGCCCGCGCTGTCCTGTCTGCTCATGTGCGGGCCGACATCAGACTTTGGACTGACCCAGCGCGGTCCAGGTCTCGACCACGGTGTCGGGGTTCAGAGAGATCGAGCTGATGCCCTGCGCCATCAGCCACTGCGCAAAGTCCGGGTGGTCGCTGGGGCCCTGGCCGCAGATGCCGATGTATTTGCCCTGGGCCAGACAGGCCTGGATGGCTTGGGCGATCAGCGTGGTCACCGCCGGGTCGCGCTCGTCAAAGTCAGCGGCCAGCAGCTCCATGCCCGAGTCGCGATCCAGACCCAGGGTGAGCTGGGTCAGATCGTTTGAACCAATCGAGAAGCCGTCAAAAAATTGCAGGAAGCGGTCGGCCAGGATGGCGTTGGTCGGCACCTCGCACATCATGATCAGCTTGAGCTCGTTTTCACCGCGTACCAGTCCGTGGCTGGCCAGCAGCTGCGTCACACGCTCGGCCTGCTTGAGGGTGCGTACAAAAGGCACCATGACCTGCACATTGGTCAGACCCATCTCGCCGCGCACGCGCTTGAGCGCCTCGCATTCCATGGCAAACGCCTCGCCGAAGTCCTCGCTGATGTAGCGGGTGGCGCCGCGGAAACCCAGCATGGGGTTTTCTTCTTCGGGTTCGTAACGGCTGCCGCCGATCAGCTTGCGGTACTCGTTGCTCTTGAAGTCCGACAGGCGCACGATGACCGGCTTGGGCCAGAAGGCCGCCGCGATCGAGGCCACGCCCTCGGCCACCTTGTCCACATAGAAGGCACGTGGCGAAGCGTGGCCACGGGCCACGGACTCGACCGCCTTTTTCAGGTCGGCGTCAATGGCCGGGTAGTCCAGAATCGCTTTGGGGTGCACGCCAATGTTGTTGTTGATGATGAATTCCAGACGCGCCAGACCCACACCCGCGTTGGGCAACTGGGCAAAGTCGAAGGCGAGCTGCGGGTTGCCCACGTTCATCATGATCTTGGTGGCGATCTCGGGCATGGCGCCGCGCTTGACCTCGGTGACTTCGGTTTCCAGCAGACCGTCGTAGATGCGGCCGGTGTCGCCCTCGGCGCAGCTCACCGTGACCAGTGTGCCGTCCTTGAGCTGCTCGGTGGCGTGACCACAGCCCACCACGGCCGGGATGCCCAGTTCGCGCGCGATGATGGCGGCGTGGCAGGTGCGCCCGCCTCGGTTGGTGACGATGGCACTCGCCCGCTTCATCACCGGCTCCCAGTTGGGGTCGGTCATGTCGGTCACCAGCACGTCGCCGGGCTGGACCTTGTCCATTTCGCTGATGTTGTGCACCAGGCGCACCGGGCCAGTGCCGATCTTCTGACCGATGGCGCGGCCTTCGGCCAGCACGGTGGAATGGCCCTTGAGCTTGTAGCGCAGCTCGGCCGTGCCCTTGGCCTGGCTTTTCACGGTTTCGGGACGGGCCTGCAGGATGTAGAGCTGGCCGTCGTTGCCGTCCTTGCCCCACTCGATGTCCATCGGGCGGCCGTAATGCTTTTCGATCACCAGCGCGTAGTGGGCCAGCTGCTCGACGTCGGCATCGGTCAGGCTGTAGCGGTTACGCAGCTCGGTGGGCACATCCACGGTCTTGACCAGCTTGCCGCTGGCGGCCTTTTCTTCGGGTGTGGAAAACACCATCTGGATCAGCTTGGAGCCCAGGTTGCGGCGGATCACCGCACGCTTGCCAGCCGCCAGCATGGGCTTGTGCACGTAAAACTCGTCGGGGTTGACGGCGCCCTGCACCACCGTCTCACCCAGGCCGTAACTGGAGGTGATGAACACCACATCTTCAAAGCCGGATTCGGTGTCAATGGTGAACATGACGCCGGCCGCACCCAGGTCGGAGCGCACCATGCGCTGCACACCGGCCGACAGGGCCACCTCGGCGTGGGCAAAGCCCTTGTGCACGCGGTAGCTGATGGCGCGGTCGTTGTAGAGCGAGGCGAACACCTCTTTCATCTTGTGCAACACGTCGTCGATGCCAACCACGTTCAGGAAAGTTTCTTGCTGACCGGCAAAGGAGGCGTCTGGCAGGTCTTCGGCGGTGGCCGAAGAACGCACGGCAAACGAGGCTTCGGCGTTGCCGCCTTGCAAAGTGGTGAAGGCTTCACGGATGGCTTTTTCGAGGTCTGCTGGGAAAGGCTGGGCCTCGACCATGGCGCGGATTTCGGCACCGACGGCGGCCAGCGCGCGCACGTCTTCGGTGTCCAGGGCGTCGAGTTTGGCGTTGATGCGGTCCGACAGGCCATCGAACTTGAGGAACTCGCGGAAGGCGTGGGCGGTGGTGGCAAAGCCGGTGGGCACTTTGACGCCGGCCGGCAGCTGGGAAATCATCTCCCCCAGGCTGGCGTTTTTGCCGCCGACGATCTCGACGTCGGTCATCCGCAGTTTTTCAAAGGGCACGACCAGGGCGGTCGCCTCGAACAGGTTGGACATGGTGGACTCCAAAGTTAAAAACCGGGCTCCAGGCCAGCGGCTACGCCTTGTGGTTGTTCGAATGGGGCGCGCACGGGGCGGTGGATAATGGTTTCATTGTAGGGGCGCCCCGGCCTCTGCCGTTTTGATATTTTTTGCAGACATGGCCCTTCGCACCGTATTTTTTGTCTCCGACGGGACCGGCATCACCGCCGAAACTTTTGGCAACGCCATCCTGGCCCAGTTCGACATGAAAACCCGCCATGTGCGGCTGCCCTTCATCGACACCATCGACAAGGCGCACCAGGCCGTGCGCCAGATCAACCACACCTGCGAAGTGGAGGGCTGCAAGGCGCTGGTGTTCACCACGCTGGTCAACATGGAAGTGCTGCACGTCATCAAGGAGCACTGTCAGGGCATGCTGATGGACATGTTTGGCACTTTTGTGCACCCGATCGAGCAGGAGCTGGGCATCAAGTCGCACCACCGGGTGGGCCGCTTTTCGGATGTGAGCAAGAGCAAGGAATACCACGACCGGATCGAAGCCATCAACTTCTCGCTGGCACACGACGACGGCCAGTCGCACAAGGATCTGGAAGGCTCGGACGTGATTCTGGTGGGCGTGAGCCGCAGCGGCAAAACCCCGACCAGCCTGTATCTGGCCATGCAGCACGGCCTCAAGGCCGCCAACTACCCGCTGATTCCGGAAGATTTCGAGCGCCGCCAGCTGCCGCCGGCATTGGCGCCCTACCGCAAGAAGATCTTCGGCCTGACCATCCAACCCGAACGCCTGTCGGAAATCCGCTCGGAGCGCCGGCCCAATTCGCGCTACGCCAGCCTGGAGAACTGCCGCATGGAAGTGGCCGAGGCCGAAGCCATGATGCGCCGCTCGGGCATCCGCTGGCTGTCGACCACCACCAAGTCGATCGAGGAGATCGCGACCACCATCCTGCAGGAAGTGCGGCCAGAGCGCCTGATCTACTGACCCGGCTGACGGGACAGGTCAGGCTTTCAGGGTCGCGGCAATGCGCTCGGCCGTGGACTGGGCCAAGGCAGCGTCGCGGGCTTCGACCATCACCCGCACCAGAGGTTCG
>CAXRGK010000143.1:0-3877 GCA_964230145.1 Burkholderiaceae bacterium
GCCCTGCGGACGGGTTTTCGCGTAATCGAGGCTGGCGTAGTAACCGGCCATGCCCAGCATGGTGGCGGCCATGCCCACGCCGATGCGGGCCTCGTTCATCATGTGGAACATGCACTTGAGGCCCTCGCCTCTCTGGCCGACGAGGTAGCCTATGGCGCCGCTACCGGCGCCATCAAGGCCACCGCCATCGCTGCCCCGCACCGGGTATTTACCCTCGCCAAAGTTCAGCAGCGTGTTGGTCGTGCCGCGCCAGCCGCATTTGTGGTTGAGGCCCGCCAGGGCCACGTCGTTGCGCTCGCCGGTGAGCTGGCCCTGGGTGTCCACCAGCTTCTTGGGCACGATGAAAAGCGAAATGCCCTTGATGCCCGGCACCAGCTGGCCGTTCGCGTCAGGAATCTTGGCCAGCACCAGGTGGATGATGTTTTCGGTCAGCTCGTGTTCACCGGCTGAAATCCACATCTTGTTGCCGCGCAGGCGGTAGCGGGGGCCGAGCGGGTCGGTTTGAAAGTCATCGCCATCGGGCACGGCACGGGTGGCCACATCGCTCAGGCTGGAGCCAGCCTGCGGTTCGCTCAGGCACATGGTGCCCGAGAAGCGGCCATTGAATTCATTGAAGGCAAAGACCTGCTTTTGGAGTTCGGTGCCATGCGCCATGAGCAGGTTGGCGTTGCCGGTGGTCAGCATGCCCGAGCCAATGCTGACGGAGGCCATGGCGAAAAAAGCGTTGGCTGCCGCTTCAACCGTGTAGGGCAGCTGCATGCCACCAATCGCGTAATCCTGCGCGGCGCTCAGCATGCCCGATTCGGCATAGGCCTTGCAGGCCTCGTGCGTGGCCTGGGGCAGGATGACTTTTTCGCCGTCAAAACGCGGCTCTTCCATGTCGACCGTGCGGTTGAACGGCGCGTATTTCTCGCGGGCAATGCGTTCACAGGTGTCGAGCACAGCATCAAAGGTTTCACGGCTGTGGTCGGCAAAGCGCTCGCGCTGCTGCAGCTCGGGCACTTTCAGCCAGTCGTACAGCAAAAAATCGACGGTGGGACGCAGGCTCATCGGATCAGACCTTCAAGACAAACTCAGCCTGTAGGAGCGAGCCCCTGCTCGCGAATAAAGGTTTCTGCCAGTGCAGCAGGCCCGATTCGGCCGCTGGGGCGGCCTCCTACCAAAGACAAAAAACAAAGGGCAGGAAGCATCATGCCCCCTGCCCTCGTGTGGATCAGCCATCCACGTGACAGTGCATCAGAGCACTTCGAAGATGCCGCAGGCACCCATGCCGCCGCCGATGCACATGGTCACGGCCACGCGGCGGGCAGCCCGGCGCTTGCCTTCGATCAGGGCGTGGCCCGTCAGGCGCTGGCCCGACACCCCATAGGGGTGACCCACGGCAATGGCGCCACCGTTGACGTTCAGGCGGTCGGCCGGGATGCCCAGCTTGTCGCGGCAATACAGCACCTGCACCGCAAAGGCTTCGTTGAGTTCCCACAGGTCGATGTCGTTGACCGTCAAGCCCAGTCGTGCCAGCGCCTTGGGCACGGCAAAGACCGGGCCGATGCCCATTTCATCAGGCTCGCATCCGGCCACGGCAAAGCCCAGGAAGCGACCCAGGGGTTGGAGGCCCTTTTTCTCGGCCAGCGCTTCGTCCATGACCACGCAGGCACCCGCGCCATCGGAAAACTGGCTGGCATTGCCCGCAGAGATCACGCCGCCCGGGATCGCGGGCTTGATGCCGCTGATGCTTTCCACCGTGGTGCCCTCACGCAGACCTTCGTCTTTGCTCACGGTGACCTGCTTGGTGATCAGGCCCAGGGTCTTGTCGTATACGCCTGCGGTCACGGTGATCGGCGCGATCTCGTCGTCGAACTTGCCGGCCGCTGCGGCCGCGCAGGCCTTTTGCTGACTGGCAGCGCCATACTCGTCCATGCGGTCACGGCCGATCTTGTAGCGCTTGGCGACTTGCTCGGCGGTTTGCAGCATGTTCCAGTAGATCTCGGGCTTCATCTTCTCCAGGCTCGGGTCCTTGAGCATGTGCAGGTTCATTTCCTGCTGCACGCAGGAGATGCTTTCCACACCGCCAGCCACATAGACCTGGCCTTCGCCTGCGATGATGCGCTGGGCGGCCAGCGCGATGGTCTGCAGACCCGAGGAACAAAAACGGTTGACCGTGAGGCCCGACACGGAAATCGGCATGCCGGCCTTCAGGGCGATCTGGCGGGCGATGTTGGCGCCCGTGGCCCCTTCGGGGTTGGCACAGCCCATGATCACGTCTTCCACTTCGGCGGCCTCGATGCCGGCGCGCGCGACGGCGTGCTGCACCGCGTGGCCGCCGAGCGTGGCGCCGTGGGTCATGTTGAAGGCGCCCTTCCAGCTCTTGGCCAGAGGGGTGCGGGCGGTTGAAACGATGACTGCGTTCGTCATGATGAAAACCCTTTCGTGCTGGAGACAGAGCTGAAGATCCGTCCCCAAGAAAAATTGCTGTTTAGTTGAACGTCTTGCCTTCGGCCACCAGTCGCTTGAGCAGCGGCGCGGGTTGCCAGAACGAGGCATCGTCGTGGGGGTTGCGGGCAAAGCGCTTCATGGCCTCGGCCACGTTGAACAGGCCCACCGTGTCGGCGTAGAGCATGGGGCCACCGCGCCAGAACGGGAAACCGTAGCCGGTGATGTAGACCATGTCGATGTCGCTGGCCTTGCTGGCGATGCCCTCTTCCAGAATGTGGCACGCCTCGTTGACCAGCGAGTACACCAGACGCTGCACGATTTCTTCATCGGAAATCTTGCGCGGCGTGATGCCCAGATCAGCGCGATGCTTGGCGATCATGTCTTCCACCAGCTTGCTGGGGATGGCATCGCGCTTGCCCGCCTGGTAGTCGTACCAGCCCGCACCGGTCTTCTGGCCAAAGCGACCCATCTCGCACAACAGGTCGGCGGTCTTGCTGTACTTCATGTTCGGCTTTTCCTGGTAGCGGCGCTTGCGGATCGCCCAGCCGATGTCGTTGCCTGCCAGATCGCCCATGCGGAACGGGCCCATGGCGAAACCGAATTTCTCGACCGCCTTGTCCACCTGCGCGGGGGTGCAACCCTCTTCGATCAGGAAACCGGCCTGGCGGCTGTACTGCTCGATCATGCGGTTGCCGATGAAGCCGTCGCACACGCCCGAGACCACGGCCGTTTTCTTGATCTTCTTGCCAATCGCCATCACGGTAGCCAGCACGTCCTTGCCGGTCTTGTCACCGCGCACGACTTCGAGCAGCTTCATGACGTTGGCCGGGCTGAAGAAGTGCATGCCGACCACGTCCTGCGGACGGCTGGTGAACGAGGCGATCTTGTTGACATCCAGTGTGGAAGTGTTGGACGCCAGAATCGCGCCCGCCTTCATGGTCTTGTCCAGCTGCTTGAACACGGTTTCCTTGACGCCCATGTCTTCAAACACGGCCTCGATCACCAAGTCGGCCTGGGCGATATCGTCGTAGCTGAGCGTGGTGCTGAGCAGCGCCATGCGCTGCTCGTACTTGTCCTGCTTGAGTTTGCCCTTCTTGACCTGGGCTTCGTAGTTCTTGCGGATGGTCGCGATGCCGCGGTCCAGCGCGTCCTGCTTCATCTCCAGGATCTTGACCGGGATACCCGCATTCAGGAAGTTCATGGAAATGCCACCACCCATGGTGCCGGCGCCGATCACGGCCACGCTCTTGATCTCGCGCTTGGGGGTGTCTTCGGGCACGTCGGGGATCTTGCTGGCCGCACGGTCGGCCACAAAAATGTGGCGCAGGGCGCGGCACTCTGGGGTCATCATCAGGTTCACGAAGATCTCGCGCTCGTTGCGGATGCCGTCTTCGAACTTCATCTTGGTGCCCGCCTCAATGGCGTCAACACACTTTGCGGGGGC
>CAXRGK010000144.1:0-4203 GCA_964230145.1 Burkholderiaceae bacterium
CAGTTCAAAGGCTCAGGGCGCCGGGCCAGTGCGGTCTGTACCGCCTGCAGCTCGGCCTCGCCCAAGGGGTGGAAGCTGGTCAGCAGCCAGACCGGGGCGTACCAGTCCAGGCTCAGGTGTTCACAACCCGGGTACAGGCCCCCGCGGCCCTGAAAGATGCGGCAGGCGTCCGGGCCCGGCGTGGCGCGGGCAATGGCGTCGAGCAGCGCCTGCATCAGTAGCCTGCTGCGGCGCCGGGGCGCTTTTTGGCGAACAGGCCGGCGCGCCGGGCGCCTTGCTTGCTGAAGCGTTCGCGGCGGGCCACTTTGGGGTCCACCCGCAAGTCACGGCAAAGCTCCACGCGGTCGCCCTCGCGCAGCGTCGTGCTCCAGCCAGCTTTGCGGCCCCAAAGGCTCGGGCTCAGGGTATGGCATTGCTGTTCATCCCAGCCCTTCGGCCAGCCGGGATGCTGCACAGCCAAAGCCACGGCGTGCGACAGCGTGCTGCCAGCAGTCAGCTGCAGGGCCAGCTCGCAGACGATGCGGGGGGCCGGACTGAAGCAGACGGTGATGGCGATGGTTTCAGCCATAGACCTGCTCGGCGCGTTTGATGAAGGCGTCTACCAGACTCCCGGCGATCTTGTCGAACACCGGGCCGACGATGGCCGAGAGCGTGCCGCTGGAAAAACCGTAGTGCAGGTTCAGCTCCACTTTGCAGGCGCGCTGGCTGCCGTCGCCCACCGGGCTGAAGGTCCAGCCGCCGCTCAGGTTGGAGAAAGGCCCATTGACCAGCTGCATCTGCACCGAGCGGCCTTCGATGTGGGTGTTGCGGGTGGTGAAGGCCTGCTTGATGCCCGCCATGCCGATGCCGATTTCGGCCACCACACCATCGGGCGTGAGCTCTTTCACCCCGGCGTGGTCGCACCAGGGCAGGAACTCGGGGTAGCGGTCCACGTCGGTGACCAGCCGGAACATCTCTTCGGGGCTGTACCAGATCAGGACGGACTTGTGGATATTCTTCATACAATCACGCGTTTGCCTGCGATTGTAAATTTGCCGGCCGTCCCCACTTCCTGTCCATGGCCAGCAAAAAGCCCTCCCCCGCCGCCAAATCCGCCCTGATCGCCGAAAACAAGAAGGCGGCGTTCAACTATTTCTTCGAGGAACGGCACGAGGCCGGCATGGTGCTTGAAGGCTGGGAGGTCAAGGCCGTGCGCGAGGGCAAGGTGCAGCTGACCGACGGCTATGTGGTCATCAAGAACGGCGAGATGTTCATCATCGGCCTCTTGATCCACGCGCTCAAGACCGCCTCCACCCACGTCAACCCCGAGTCGGCCCGCATCCGCAAGCTGCTCTTGCACAAGGACGAGATCCGCCGCCTGATCGGCAAGGTCGAGCAAAAGGGCTACACGCTGGTGCCGATCAACCTGCACTGGAAGAACGGCCGCGTCAAATGCGAGATCGCATTGGCCAAAGGCAAGGCCGAGCACGACAAGCGCGACACCATCAAGGACCGCGAAGGCAAGCGCGAGGTGGAACGCGCGATGAAGTCGCGCAACCGCTGATCAGGCACCCGACGGCGTTCGCGCGCAGGGGCGCGCTCCTACAGATACCAATCAGGCCAGATGCCGCAACGGATGGTGGTCCGAGGGCCAGGGGCTTACGAAAAAGCGCGCCACTTCTGCCGCATCCACCTCTTCCACACGGGCCGGCTTCCATTTTGGTGAGTGGTCTTTGTCAACGGCCAGTGCGCGCACCCCTTCCACCGTTTCGCTGTCTTGCACCGGGCGCAGGTGAAAACAGTGGTGCACCATGTCCCGCTCCATGCGCAGGTCGTCGGCCAGGCCCATGCCGCGGGCGCGGCGGATCTGTTCGAGCACCACGTTCAGCATCAGCGGTGAACGCGCGCGCAGTGTTTTGGCGGTCTGCTGGCTCCACTCGTCGCTGGCTGCTTCAAGGGTGTCGAGCATGGCCTGCACCGTGGGCAGGCCAAACACCGTGTCGATCTGCGGCTGCGGCGCGAGCTTTTCGGGCGCCATGCGGCCCGGCTGGGCCAGCACCCAGCGCTCCACTGCTTCGCTGTTTTCAAATGGACTGCTGATCAGCTTGTCCCAGATCGGCTCCAGCATCGAGGACGGCAGGGCGAGATCGGCCAATTTGGCGCCCACTGCTTGCGGGCCTGTGAGCATCAGGCCTGTCAGCCCGAGGTACTCGCCCAGCTTGCCCGGGCAGCGGCTCAGGAAGTAGCCCCCGCCCACGTCCGGGAACAGGCCGATATTGGTTTCGGGCATGGCCATCTTGGTGCGTTCCGTGACCACGCGCACGCTGGCACCCTGGCTGATGCCCATGCCACCGCCCATGACGATGCCGTCCATGAAGGCGATGTAGGGCTTTTTGTAGGTGTGGATCAGGTGGTTGAGCGCGTATTCCTCGGTGAAAAAGTCGCCCAGCGTGGTGTCGCCGGCATGCGCCGCCTGATGGAAAAAGCGGATGTCGCCGCCTGCGCAAAAAGCGCCAAACGGCCCTTCCTTGCCTGTGCCGCGCACCGCCACTGCCAGCACTTGAGGGTCATCCTGCCAGCGCTTCAAAGCCGCCGTGAGGTCGCGGATCATGGGCAGCGACAAGGCATTGAGCGCCTTGGGGCGATTGAGGGTGATGCAGCCGATGTGGCCCTGGACTTCTGCGATGACTTCAGACACGTTTGTTTCTCCAACCCAACCATTCATTGGCGACCAGCGCGCCCAGCACCAGCGCGCCGCCGGTGAGCACACTGTTTTGCGGTACCTCATTGGCGCCCAACCAGGCCAGAAGGATGCCAAAAACAATTTCAAGCAAGGCCAGCAGCGAGACCTCGGGGGCCTTGAGCACACGGGCGCAAACAACCGACAGGGCACAGGGAATGGCCAGCTGGAACAACCCCAGGCCGGCCAGCAAGCCGATGTCCTGGGCGCCAGCCTGCAGTGGCCAGGCCAGCGGCAATGTCAGCACGCATGAGATCGCCGCCCCCAGCAAAACCGAAGGCACCAGGTCCAGGTCCAAACCTTCGGCATGGCTTTTCTGCACCAAGGTCCATTGCGTGGCGGCGGCCAGCGGCACACACAACGCCACCAGCGAGCCAAGCAGCAGGTTGGGCGCGCCCAGCGAGAACTGCTGGCCATACATCCAGCCAATGCCCAACCCCGCCACCACGATGGCGCCCCAGGTGCGTGCCGGCAGACGGTGGCCCAGAACCACACGGGTGAACAAGGCCGTGACAAAGGGGCCAACGGCCATGGTGATCAGCACATTGGCCACTGCGGTGAGCGTGAGAGCCACCATGAAGGCCGTGAACATCACGCTCCAGCACAGGCCCGAGAGCCAGAAATAGCGGCTGCCCCAGGGGATGCAGCGCCATACCCCCCTGCCCTGCCACAGCGGCAGGATCACCAGGAGGGACAGCAAGGTGAAGAATCCACGCCAGAAAGTGACTTCGAAACTGCGCGCCGCCTCCAGGTGACGAGTCACCACCCCGGCCGTCGACCACAAGGCCGTGACCAGCACCATCAGGGCAACAGCCTGACCGTGACGGAGTTTCATGAGCCGTTGAAGATCAGGCGTCTTTCTGGGCGCGCTTGCGCTCGTGCTCTTTCAGGCAGCGCTTGCGCAGGCGGATGCTCTTGGGCGTGAGTTCGACCAGTTCATCGTCCTCGATGAATTCGACGCCGTATTCCAGCGTGAGCTCGATCGGCGGCGTGATCTTGATGGCGTCTTCCTTGCCGGACACACGGAAGTTGGTCAGCTGCTTGGTGCGGGTGGCGTTGACCACCAGATCGTTGTCGCGGTTGTGGATGCCCACGATCATGCCTTCGTAGACCGGGTCTCCGGCCTTGACGAACATGCGGCCGCGATCGTCGAGCTTGCCCAGGGCGTAGGTGAAGATTTCACCGTCGTCCATGGAGATCAGCACGCCGTTCTTGCGACCACCGATGTCACCTTTGTGCGGCTCGTAGCTGTCGAAGATGTTGGAGATGAGGCCCGAGCCGCGCGTGAGGTTGAGGAACTCGTTGGAAAAACCGATCAGGCCACGGGCCGGGATGCGGTATTCAAGGCGCACGCGGCCACGGCCATCCGGCTCCATGTTGACCAGCTCGCCCTTGCGCTCTCCCAGCGCCTGCATCACGCCACCCTGGTGGTTTTCCTCGATGTCGCAGGTCACCAGCTCGATCGGTTCGCAGCGCTCGCCGTC
>CAXRGK010000145.1:0-3325 GCA_964230145.1 Burkholderiaceae bacterium
GACGTGTGCTCTTCCGATCTCCCGGGGGACCTGGTGCTGCGCAGTCGCAAGATTCGCTCCCGCATCCTGCGCGCCACCCGCAGCTTCGATCTCCCGCGCCACCAGCTGACCCAGGTCCTTGAGGTGCACATGTCCCGGCACGAACTGGGTGAAAGAGTTGGCGATCGCAATGATCGGTTTGCTGAAGTCCTCGTCCTTCATGCCCGTGGCGCGCCACAGCGAACGGGCACCCGCCATGTTGCGGCCGGCGGTGGAGGTCTTGGAACGGTAAGCGGGCATGTCTACTCCGAAACGGGTCATCGTTAAAAAATGAATTATCACCGAGCCCCTGCTGGAGCCACTGCTGCCACGCAATGCCCACTGCCACTCAGGGGACAGCGCACAGATCAGCGGCTGCAGCGCGCTACACTAGGCACTGCATGGCCTGCGCCTGGTTGATTTTGGCAAGATGGCCCTCAGCCAGCTGCACCATGGTGCTGGACTTCCACGCAACACAGAGGTACTCATTCATGAAGAAGATTTTTCTCACCCTGTTCCTGAGCGCTGCTGCCATGGCGCCTGCCATGGCCGATGAGGCGCTTGCCAAAGCCAAAAACTGCATGGCCTGTCATGCAGTGGCCAACAAGCTGGTCGGTCCGGCCTACAAAGAGGTGGCCAAAAAATACGCCGGCGACAAGAGCGCCGTTGACAAGCTGGCCACCAAGATCGTCAAGGGCGGGTCTGGCGTCTGGGGCGCTGTGCCCATGCCTGCCAATCCGCAGGTCAGCGAAGCCGAAGCCAAAAAGCTGGCCGCCTGGGTGCTGAGCCAGAAGTGATTTTCTGAGGCACCATACAAAAAGCCCGCAGCGTCAAGCTGGCGGGCTTTTTTGTGGCCGCTTGGCGGCCAAGAATCCATCACAGGCCGATGGCTGCAATGCCGGCCTTGGCAATCTGTGCGTCTTCGTTCGATTTCACACCGCTCACGCCCACAGCGCCCAGACAGAAACCGTCTTTCATGATCGGCACACCGCCTTCGAGCATGCCCTGAATGGTCGGTGCCGACAGGAAGGAATAGCGCCCGCCGTTGATCACATCCTCGTAGCCTTTGCTCTCGCGACGGCCCAATGCCGCCGTATGCGCCTTGGCCGGTGCGATGTGCGAGGAGATCGGAGGCGCGCCATCCAGACGGTTGAAATGCAGCAGGTGACCACCCGCATCCACAATGGCGATGGACACAGCCCAGCTGTTCTTGAGGGCTTCGGCTTCGGCAGCGGCGGCAATGGCCTTGATGTCGGCCGATTCGAGGACGGATTGGGTTTTCATGGTTCAGGAGTTCATCAAAAAGGGAGGGAGTGAGGATACACGCCACCCCTGCCCGAATTCGCAACCCCTGCGCAAAACTGATTCACAAGGAAAACCCTTGTCGGTTGAGGAAAAACACTGACCTTTACCCACACGACCTACAATGCCCTGGCCCTGATGTCAGGGTTTTTCCATACGGAGCACACACATGAGCGACATCCGCACACTCGACACCGCCACCTGGGGCCGGCACGGCACTCTGGCCGAGCGCAACCGCGTGCTGCGCAACACCTACTGGCTGCTGGCGCTGAGCCTGGTCCCCACCGTTCTGGGCGCCTGGCTGGGCGTAGCCACGGGCATCACCGCTTCGTTGGGCGGCGGGCTGGGCCTGGTGGTTTTCCTGGCTGGCGCCTTTGGCTTCATGTTCGCCATTGAAAAGACCAAGAATTCGGCTGCGGGTGTTCCGGTACTGCTGGGCTTCACCTTCTTCATGGGCCTGATGCTCTCGCGCATGATCGCCATGGTGCTGGGCTTCAAGAACGGCTCCGAACTCGTCATGACCGCCTTTGCCGGTACAGCGGGCGTGTTTTTCGTCATGGCCAGTCTGGCCAGCACCATCAAGCGTGACCTCTCGGGCATTGGCAAATGGTTGTTTGTCGGCGCCATCGGCCTGATGATCGGCGGCATCGTCAACGTCTTTGTCGGCTCCACCGCTGGCATGATGGTGCTTTCCACCCTGGCCATCGTGATCTTCAGCGCCTACATGCTGTTCGACCTGAAACAGATCGTGGATGGCGGTGAGACCAACTACATCAGCGCCACCCTGGCGCTCTACCTGGACATCTTCAACGTGTTCCAGAGCCTGCTGGCCCTGCTGGGCATCATGGGCGGCGAGCGCGATTAAGCGACCAAGCGCTCAACGCAAAGGGCTCCCGAGGGAGCCCTTTTCTGTTGGAGGCCGCCCCTGCGGCCGTAGATCCGCGAGACTCAGGATGGTGATTTGCGGGCAGGGGCGCGCTCCCACAACACACCCTGCAAGCTCAACTCAAGCCAGCTCAAACACCGCCATGCTCTCCACGTGCGCTGTGTGGGCGAACATGTTGACCACGCCCGCAGCCACGCAGCGATAGCCCGCCTGGTGCACCAGCAAACCGGCATCGCGCGCCAGCGTGGCGGGGTTGCAGCTCACATAGACGATGCGCTTCGGTGGTGTCCAGTCACCGCGCAGCTCAGGCTGCTGATGTAGCTCGGCCAGGGCCTTGAACAAGGCAAAGGCACCTTCGCGCGGCGGGTCCACCAGCCATTTGTCGGCCACACCGTCGGCCACCAGCATCTGCGGTGTCATCTCGAACAGGTTGCGGGCCACAAAGGAGGTGGGTGCCAACGGCTGGCTGCGGCCTGCCTGGTTGAACGCGTAGTTCTGGTGCGAACGCTGCACCAGTGCATCCGAGCCTTCGATGCCCAGCACCTCGCCCGCCTGGGTGGCGATCGGCAGTGTGAAGTTGCCCAGTCCGCAGAACCAGTCGATCACGCGGTCGGTCTTTTCGGCCTTCAGCAGGCGCAGCGCCCGACTGACCAGGACGCGGTTGATGTATGGGTTGACCTGGGTGAAGTCGGTCGGCTTAAAGGGCATGGTGATGCCAAAGTCCGGCAGGCCGTAAGCCAGTTTATCCAGCTGCGGGCCATCACCCAGCAGCTGTACCGTGTCCGGCCCCTTGGGCTGCAGCCACCATTGCACACCGTGTTCAGCTGCAAAGTCGCGCAGCTTCTGTTGGTCGCCTGCCGACAGCGGCTCCAGGTGGCGCAACACGAGCGCCGTCACCTCGTCACCGCAGGCCAGCTCGATTTGCGGGCAGGTCTCGCGCGCCTGCAGGCTGCCGATCAGCTCGCGCAACGGCAACAGCATGGCGCTCACTTTTGGGGGCAGGATGGGGCATACCTGCATGTCGGCGATGTAGCGGCTCTTGCGCTCGTGAAAGCCGATCAGCACCTCCCCCTTCTTGGCCACGTAGCGCACCGAGAGCCGGGCGCGGTAACGGTAGCC
>CAXRGK010000146.1:0-2116 GCA_964230145.1 Burkholderiaceae bacterium
CCCGATCCCCTCGGGCATGACATCCTGAAGACTGAAACCAACCCAGAACCATGAGCAAGACCGTTGTCTACGAAGTGGAAGTGATGTTCGGTGACTGCGACCCCGCAGGCATCGTGTTCTTCCCGAACTTTTCCAAATGGATGGATGCCTCGTCGCTGAACTTCTTTGTGAAGTGCGGCGTGCCGCCCTGGCGCGAGCTGGTCAAGACACGCGGCATCATCGGCACGCCGCTGCTGGAGATCCACACGAAATTCATCCGCCCCGCCACCTATGGCGAGCGCATCCAGGTGCACACCAGCGTCGAAGAATGGCGCGAGAAGGTGATCGTGCACAGGCACATCGTCAAGCGTGGCGACACCGTGCTGTGCGAGGGCACCGAAGTGCGCGCTTTCTGCATCAAGCACCCCGATGATCCGGACCGCATCAAGGCCATCCCCGTCCCCGAGGACATCAAGGCTTTGTGCATGTGAACCCGATCCATTTGCTTCAGAACACACCATGAACACCCGTCGTCAATTCACCCAATCCCTGCTGGGCGGTGCTGCCCTTTCCGCCATGGGCATTCCGCTGGCTGCACTGGCCCAGGGCAACCCCGAGCTGGCCAGGATCCTGGTCGGTTTTCCGCCCGGCGGCACCACCGATGCGCTCTCGCGCCGCGTGGCCGAGAAGCTGCGTGGCAGCTACGCCCAGAACATGCTGGTGGAAAACAAACCGGGGGCCGGGGGTCAGATCGCCATCACCACACTCAAAACCGCTCCGGCCGATGGCAGCACCCTGCTGCTGACCCCGTCGTCGATGCTCTCGGTCTATCCCTTCACCTACTCCAAACTGCCCTACACGCTGGATGACCTGGCCCCCGTGTCGGTGGCTTGCTTCTTCAGCCTCGGCTTTGGCGTGGGTCCGGCCGTGCCGGCCAGCGTCAAGAACATCAAGGACTTCCTGGCCTGGGCCAAGTCCAACCCTGAAAAGGCCAACTACGGCTCGCCAGCCGCCGGCTCGATCCCGCATCTGAGCGCTGCGCTGCTGGGCAAGATGACCAGGACCGACATCAAACACATCCCTTACCGGGGTTCTGCCCCAGGCATTGCCGACCTGCTGGGCGGCCAGATCTCGGCCATGTGCTCACCGGTAGGCGACTACCTGCAACACGTGAAGGCCGGCAAGCTGCGCCTGCTGGGCACCACCGGTCCCAAGCGTTCGCCCTTCACGCCGGATGTGCCCACCTTCAAGGAGCAAGGCATCGACATCGCCGTGCGGGAGTGGTATGGCTTCTTCCTGCCAGCCAAGGCCTCGCCCGAAGTGCGTCGCCGCGCCGCCGCTTACATGCAGCCTGCGCTCAACAGCAAGGATGTGGTCGAGAGCCTGGCCCAGGTCGGCATGGAAGCCCAGTCGTCCACGCCTGATGAACTGGCCGCATGGCTCAAGGCCGATGCCGACCAGTGGCGCGGTATCGTGAGGGACATCGGCTTCTCAGCCGATTCCTGATTCCCTGTTCACACACACCAGGCCCTGAACGCATGAACGCCTACCAACCCCGTACCGACGAGATGCACTTCGTGCTCTCGCGTGTCCTCAACGCCCCCACCCTGCTGCAGGAGCTGCCCGCCTTTGGCGAAGTCGATCCTGACCTGATGCAGCAGGTGCTCGATGAAGCCGGCAAATTCGTCGGCGAAGTGATCGCCCCGCTCAACCGCGACGGCGACGAGATCGGTGCGCAGTGGAAAGACGGCGCAGTCACCATGCCGCCGGGCTTCCGTGACGCTTACCAAGCGTTCTGGCAAGCCGGCTGGCCTGCGCTGGCGGCCAGCGCCGAAGATGGTGGCCAGGGCCTGCCCAGCGTGCTCGAAGCCATGCTCTATGAAATGCTCTCGGCCGCCAACCACGGCTGGACCATGGCGCCCGGCCTGCTGCACGGCGCCTACGAGTGCATCAAGCACCACGCCAGCGACGAACTCAAAGCGCAGTATCTGGAAAAAGTGGCCACCGGCGAATGGCTGGCCACCATGTGCCTGACCGAGCCGCACGCCGGCTCCGACCTGGGCCTGTGCCGCACCAAGGCCGTGCCACAGGCCGATGGCAGCTACCTGCTCTCGGGCACCAAGATCTTCATTTCGGG
>CAXRGK010000147.1:0-9736 GCA_964230145.1 Burkholderiaceae bacterium
CAGGCGCGATTGCAGCCGCGCGCTTTCGCGGCGCCCGGCCAGCGTGGCGCTGGAGCGGGCGATGGCCTGCTCGATGCGGTCGACCAGTGCGTTGTCGGAAAACGGCTTCTCGCAGACATCGAATGCGCCACGCTTGACCGCGTCCACCGCGGTGGGCACGTCGGCATGGCCGGTGAGGAAGATCACCGGCAGCACCGGCGCCAGCCCGCGCTCGACGATCTTCTCGAACAGCGCCAGGCCGCTCATGCCGGGCATGCGCACGTCCAGCAAGATGCAGCCGGCCTGACGGGTCCAGACGCTGCGCTGCACGTCAAGTTCGGCCAGAAAGCTTTCGGCGCTGTCAAAGCTGCTGCTGAGCAGGCGACGCGTGCGCAGCAGCCAGGCCATGCCTTCGCGCACGCTGGCATCGTCGTCAACGATGTAGACCGTGGCATCCGAGGGAGTGAGCATGGCGTGATTTTAGGCCGCCACACAAGCGTTGGGTCGCGAGGACGGTGTCGGCAGGTTGAAGCGGAAGATGGTGCCGGCCGGCCTGTTGGGGCCATGTTCCAGGTGCCCGCCATGCTGCTCGATGACGGTTCGGCACAGGCTCAGCCCCAGGCCCATGCCTTCGGCCTTGGTGGTGAAGAAGGGGGTGAAAAGCTGCTCGGCCACGGCAGGGTCGATGCCACTGCCCTGGTCGGCCACGCTGAATTCGAGCCAGCTCTGCTGGGCGTTCGAGGCAGCCCGGCGCACTTGCAGCACCAGCAGGCGCTGGCGGCATTCGGGGCGGTCCATGGCCTGCATGCCGTTGCGCGCCAGGTTCAGCAGCACTTGCTCGACCATGGTGCGGTCGCAGACGACGGGCGGCAGGTCGGGGGCGAGCTCGGTACGCACCTGCACACCGAGCTTGCGCGCCTGCAGGCTCACCAGCGGGGCAATCGCATCGAGCAGCACCTGCGGCGCCACCGACTCACGCGCCTGGTCGCGGCGGCGCACAAAGTCGTGCACGCTGTTGATGACGCGGCCTGCCCGGCCGGCCTGCTCGGCGATGCGGCGCAGCGCCATGTGCACATCACTGAGGGTTTCGCCGCCGGGGCCGGGGGTGTCGAGCAGGTTGAGCGAGCCGTTGGCGTAGCTGGCGATCGCGGCCAGCGGCTGGTTGAGTTCGTGGCTGAGCAGGGAGGCCATTTCGCCCACGGTGGCCAGTCGTGCCGTGGCTTGCAGACGTTCCTGGCTGGCGCGTGAGAGTTCTTCCACGCGGCGCTGCTCGCTGATGTCCAGGATGGCGCTCATCCAGCCGGCCTGCTCACCGTGCGCGCCAATCAGCGGCGCTTCAATGATCAGGACTGGAAAATGTGTGCCGTCCTTGCGCATGAAGACCGATTCGTAACCTTCGCGCGGCGGGGTGTTGCCGGCCAGCCGGATGGCCTGGCGCTGCTGGTATTCGCCCACCATCTCGGGGGGCCAGTAAGGCATGGGCGCACTCTGGCCAATGAGTTCGCTGGCCTCGAAGCCCACCATCTCGCAGAACGCGGGATTGACGTAGGTGATGCGGCCTTCGCGGTCGCGTGCCCGCAAGCCGGTGACCAGCGAGTTCTCCATCGCCTTGCGGAAAGCCAGTGCGTCGGCCAGCTCGCGTTCGGCCTTCAGGCGCCGACGTGAGTCCCGCACCAGCAGCACCACCACCGTGATCAGCGCGATCGACATGGCGGTCACCAGCGCGGTGAGCACATTCGGGAACAGATCGGGTGCGCTGCGCCGCCCGTCCATGCGCAAGACCAGGGTGTTGCCCGGCAGGTCCAGCAGTTGCTGTGCGGTAAACAGGCGCTGGCCGCGGCGGTCCGTGCCGGCCATGGCCAGCCTTGTGCCATCGGCTTCGGTGAAGGACACCATGTTGCGCCGCGCAAAGGTGTGGCCCAGGCGTTCGACCAGCAGCTCCTGCAGGCTGTAGACCAGCACCAGGTAGCCGCTCAGGCGACCGTTGGCCATCTGCGGCATGCACAGTTCCATCACCTCCATGCCCAGACCATCGCTCATGGGCAGGTAGTAACTTCCGGAGTAGGCCGGACCGTTGAACTGGCGGGCGCGCAGGCACGAGCGCACCATCTCGTTGAGGTTTTCGTCGCGGGAGATGCGGTTGAAGGTGGGCGCGCGCAGCGGCGAATCTTCGGCATCCAGCAGTTGCCATTGCGGGTCCCGTTGCTCCACGCGCAGCCATTCCCGTTTGTCGCGCAACAAGGCTTGCAGGGCTTCCTGGCGAGAGCGTTCGCTGGCGGGGGTGGACTGCACGCCTTGCAGCGCCTGCACGTCGCGCGCCAGTGCGGTGCGCAGATCGCTGACAGCATCCTGCGTGTCGCGTTCGAGTTCAGCCTGCACCTGGCTGGCCTCGTAGCGGCCGGCCAGCCACACCAGGGTGCCAAGCAGCACCAGCACCAGACCGATCAATGCCAGCCACAGGGCCAGCCGGTCAGCACGCCAGGGCAGCAGGTCGTCCAGGGTGCGGTGCCAGCCTTGCAGCCGGCGCTGCCAGTGCAGACGCCAGGTCGTGAGCGTGTCCGTCATGGCTGACGTCCTGGCGCTGTGTTGTGGCCCGGCTGTTCGATGCGGGTCACGCGCGGTTCGCTCCAGCTGCCGTCGATGACAAACTCCTGTACCGCTGCCTTGGACAGCGGGGCGGTCAGCAGCCACTGCGCCAGGTAAGCGGTCAGACCCACCACGGGGTTGATGGCCAGACCGGCCACCACCGAAGCCCCACCCGCATTGAGCTGGGGCAGGATCAGGACCCGCAGTTGCTGGGTCTCGCGGGCGATGTCGGCCGAGCCGTCCATTTTCACTACCGCGTTGACGCCTTCGATCTGGAGATTGCGGGTCGAGGCGATGCCTTGCTGGATCTGCACATCCCCCTGCACCGTGTCGAATGAAAAGCCTTCAAAGAACACGTCGCGAAAGTCCAGCAGCAGCCGCCGCGGCAGGCCTTGCAGGCTGAGTACGCCCAGCAGCTTGGCGACGCCAGGGTCGGCCTTGAGGAACTGGCCGCGGCCCATCTTGATCTGGAACTGGCCTTGCAGAGAAGGGTAATGCAAGGCCAGGGGCGAGCCGTTCCAGCCAATCTGGCCTTCGAGCTGACCAGCGCCCGCGCGCAGGGCCTCGGGTGTGCCCAGGCGCGTGAGCAAAGCGCCGGCATCCTGCACCTCGAGCCGGAAGGTCATTTCGGTACGACGCGGGCGGTTGTCGGCCGGTGCGGCCCATCGACCGGAGGCGCGCAGCGCGGCCTCGGGCACGGTGACGTTGAATTTTTGCAGCTGCCATTCACGCACGGCACCCACGCGTGGGGAGCGCGATTCCTGATTGGTCGCCTCGATTTCCACCCGGCCCAGGCGTTTGCCGCGCAACACCAGATCATCGATCTGGATGTCCAGGGCAGGCATGGCTGTGGGCGGAGTTTCCATGATCGACTCCACCTCCCCAACGGCCGATGGGGGCAGGTTCAAACGGGCCAACCGGGCGAAGAGCCGGGCAGGTTGCTGGCGGCCGGGCTGGTTGTACTGGGCATGGCCGCTGAGCTCGCGGGCGTCGATGTTGGCCCGCCAGGTGGTGCCGTCGCGGGTGATGCCTGCCACCACATCGTGCAGCGTGCGGCCCTGTGTGGTCAGCGTGCCGGTCTGCAGGCCCAGTCGATTGGGCAGGTAGCTGCGCCAGGCGTCATCGCCGTCATCGGCTGTGGCGGTGCTGGGCAGCGCCGCCTCCCAGGCGTCCAGGGGCAGATCGTCGAGCCGCACCACGGCCGATACCCCTTGCTCGGGCAAAGAGCTTGCACCACCCGTGCGGGTGCCGATGGCCAGATTGCCGCGCACCACCCGTGGGCTGGGGCCGGACAGGTCGCGCACGTAGACCGCCGACACCATGGAGCCGATGTCGATCTGCAGCTGGTCACGTGAGCCGGCCGGTGGGGTGTCCAGCACTTTGGTGCTGATGGCCAGCGGCAAGGCCTGTGCGGCCCGCTTGCCCAACGGGGCTGGCAGGTTCAGCTCCAGCCCCTCCAGGCTGCTGCGCACGCTGATTTCGGGCTGGCCGTTGCGCCAGCCGAGGGTGGCGGTGTAGCCGGTCTGCCCTTTGGCCTGGCGTCCGAGCGTATCCAGTGGCTGGAGGTTGCGTGCCGCGCGCAGCCCGTCGGCGGTGATCTGGCCTTGTGCACGGATCAGCAGCCGGGGTTCGCCGGCCGGGATGTTGCCTGCACGCAGACCCCCTTCGAGCCGGCTGGTGCCGCCCAGCAGGCGCGTCTGCACGCCTTGCAGGCTGAATCCCGTTTCGGTGAACTGAACCGTGCCCTGGGCCTTGCCGAGCATGGGCACATGCGGAGCCATCTGCACATCGTTGCCCGACAGGGACACACTGCCCTGCAGCTTGCTGTCCTGGCTGCGCAGGATGGGGATGGTCAGGTTGAGTTTGCCCTGCAGGTTGCCGCTGGCCGTCGCCTGGGTCAGTGCGCCGGAAAGCATGCGGTCCACCGGTGACTGCGCCAGGGTGCGAAGCACCTGCTGGGCCGGGCCTTTGAGCTCGGCCTGGAGGTTGAGCTGCGGGTCCTTGGCCAGTTGGGGGATGTCAGCGCGCAGTTGAGCAATCTGGATGGCCTGACGGCCTTCGCCCAAGCGTGCGCTGGCAGCGGAGAGTTTCATGCCCTGCCGCTCGAAGACCAGTTCACCTTGCAGGCCTTGCAGGGTGGGCCAGGGCAGGCTACCCGCTGGCAGCAGCGCGGGGGGCAGGTAGGCCATGTCCACGTCCTGCAGGTGACCGGCAAAACGGAATTCACCGTCACGCGCATGCGCCATGGGGACCTTGTCCAGGTCTCCCTTGATGCGGATCTGCAGGCCGTTCACCCGGCCTTTGCGCACGCTGTCGCGCACATAACGGCGCACATCGGCGCTCAGGCCCAGGGGCAGGTAACGGTAGATCTTGCCAGCGTCTGCCCGCGCCACTTGGGCCTGCAGATCGAGCATGCCCAGCTGGCTGGAGGCCAGCGGTTGCCACTGGCCCTGGCTCTGGCCCTGCAGGTCTTCGTTGGACAACTGCGCTTTCCATTGCACGGCACTCAGCTGCTGCCCCTGCAGCTGCCAGCGCAGGTCGGCCTGAAGCTGTTGCACCGTCACCGCGTCTTCTTCCAGCAGGCCGGGCCAGGACAGCCAGCTGTCCTGGCCCATCTTCAGCTGCAGCTGGCCACCTCGCTGGCTGAACTGTGCGCTGATGTGTGCACCCTGCAGGCCGGGGCCACGCATGTTCGAGGCGGCCACGTTCTGGATGCGCAGCTGGTCGGCGTCGATCTCCCCCTGGTATTGCTGCATGGCGTCGGCCGGGCCTTCCCACTGCAGGCGCAACGCGCGCACCTGGCCTTCCACGGCGTGGTCGTTCAGACGGGCATGCCAGTGCTCGGGCAGCGGCAGGCGCAGCGCGACGTCGCGCAAGGCCTGCAGGTCCAGCTGCTCGCCTTGCACCAGACCTTTGGCGGGCTGGCTGCCCTGGGCCTGGCTGTATTTGACCGAGACATTGCCGCCGGGCCAGGTCAGTCCCTGGTCGCTCACGAAAGCCAGCTGCTGGGTGCTGACCGACCAGTCGTGTTCCCCCTGGTGGCCCGATACCCGCCCCGAAATCTGCTGAAAACCCAAGGGCTGCAGTTCGGGTTTGAGGCGAAGGCTGACGGCTTGCAGGTCCAGGTCGGCCGCACCGCTGGCCCATTCACCCTTTGCAATGTCGGACCACAGCCTCAGGCGGCCCTGGCCGGACAACAGATCCACACCGAGCCGCACATGCTGGCGCAGGTGCGAAACATCCACCCGTGGGAAATGGGCGAAGGCCTGGCCGCGCCAGTCCTTCAAGTTTCCAGGGTGGGAAGACAACAGGCCGCGGTGGAAGTTGCCCATCAGCACGAACCGTTCGCCCCATTCGGTGGGCGGAGTGGCGTCCAGGCGCAGGTCGTGTCTGTGCAGGGCGTTGCGCAGCACGATGTCCACATCGGTCAGCGTGAGCGCCGGGGCGTCCTCGGGATGGTGGCCGGTGCTTTGGTGCGCGCGCTCGGACGTCCAGCGCACGGTGCCGCCACGCACCACCACTTCGCGCTGGTCAAACAACCAGTCCGCGGCGGCGCTGTTTTCGCTGCCGGGTGTGCCCAGCGTGAGACCGGCCACCAGCCACTGGCCTGAGGCGGTGTGCCGCACATCGAGTTCCGGCCGGTCCAGCACCAGTTGTTCCAGATTCAGGCTGAGCACTGAGCGCACGCTGATGGCCACCACCACGCGGGGCAGGCTCAGTGCGGGGCGACCTTGCGCATCGAGCAGCCGGATCTCGCGCAGCTCGAATGAAGGGGCCCAGCCGGTCGATTCGGCCTGCAGCGCACCGATCTGAACCGGCATGCCCATGGTGCGTGTGGCCAGCCGCTCCAGCGAGGGGCGGAAATCGCCGATTCGCGGCACAATCCAAAGATGAAGGGCAGCCCATCCCATGCCGATGCACAGACCGACGGTCAGTGCAATCCAGGCCAGGGCGCGCGACAGCCGCGTCAGCCAGGAGGGGGAATCGGAATGCGTGGGCACAGGAAGCCTGTCTTTGAATCAGAAAGTCAGCAGGAATTATGACCGGCAGTGAGCACCGTGACGCGCAAGATTTGACCGCCTCGCCCTCTCTTTTGGACCTTGCATCACATTCCCGTTTTGTGCAGCGCCTGCAGCGTCGCTATGCCGATTTGCTGCCACTGCTGCCAGCGGGTGCCCCCACCCGTGACAGCCTGACCGATGCATTGGCGGCCTTGCGCGCGCGGGGCCTGGCGCTGGACGCTGCCTTGCGCGTGTTGCGTCAGCTCACGCTGGAGCGGCTGGTTCACCTGGACACCGAGCAGCAGGCCCCCCTGGACACCGTCACCCGCGCCATGACCTGGCTGGCCGAAGTCACGCTGGACGCCGCCTGGCAGCAGGTGCAAATCGACCTGGACGCGCTGCACGGCATGCCCACCACCCCAAGCGGCCAGCGCGCCGAGCTGTGGATCATCGGCATGGGCAAGCTGGGCGCGCGCGAACTCAATGTGTCCAGCGACATCGACCTGATCTACGTGTACGACGAGGACGGCGAGACCACCGGCAATGCCGAGGGCCGTGGCCGATTGTCCAACCAGGAATACTTTGCCCGCGGTGTCAAACGCATGTATGCGCTGATCGGTGACACCACCGAACACGGCTTCGTGTTCCGAGTTGACTTGGCCTTGCGGCCCAACGGCAACTCCGGCCCCAGCGTGGTCTCGCTGGGCGCTTTGGAGGAATACCTGCTGGTGCAGGGCCGCGAATGGGAGCGCTTTGCCTGGATGAAGAGCCGCGTGGTGGCCCCGCGCAGCGCGGTGCTCAATGGCTCGGCCCAGCAATTGCGCGGCGCGGTGTTGCCCTTCGTGTTTCGCCGCTACCTCGACTACAACGTGTTCGAGTCGTTGCGGGTGCTGCACCAGCAGATCCGTGACCACGCCAGCAAGCGCAGCGCCGGTCACCCCGAGCGCGCCAACGACGTCAAGCTCTCGCGCGGCGGCATCCGCGAAATCGAGTTCACTGTGCAGCTGCTGCAGGTGGTGCGCGGCGGTCAGTTCCCTGAACTGCGCACCCGCCCCACGCTGGACGCGCTGCAGCGCGTGGCCAAGGCCGGCCTGATGCCGCAAGCCACGGCCGACGCGCTGAGTGCGGCCTACATCTTTTTGCGACGTGTCGAGCACCGCATCCAGTACCTCGACGACCAGCAGACCCACATGCTGCCCACCCACGACGGCGACCTGGAATGGATCGCAGCAACGCTGGGGCATCCCGACGTGCGCAGCTTCCTGACCACGCTGGACACCCACCGCGAACTGGTGGCCCAGGAATTCGACACCCTGCTCGGCGGTGACCGCGAATGCAAGGGCTGCAACGGCAAGAACGGCCACAAGAACGGCCACAAGAACGGGCGCGAACATGCCGAACTCGAAGCCGTGCTGGGCGAGTTTCCGCAGGCGGTGCGCGAGCGCCTGATGCAATGGAACGACAACCCGCGCGTGCATGCCCTGCGTGAAGACGCCCGTGGTCGCCTGCTGCGCCTGCTGCAACGCACCGCGCAATGGCTGTCTGAAGAGCGCTTCAACGAAGACGCGGTGCTGCGCATGGCCGACTGGATCGAGCCTTTGCTGCGCCGCGAGATTTACCTGTCGCTGCTGCTGGAGCGCCCCGCCATCCACGAGCGCCTGCTGCGCCTGCTGGGTGCGGCGCGCTGGCCGGCGCGCTATCTGGTCAAGCACCCGGGCGTGATCGACGAGCTGGCTGGCGGCAACCTCTTTGGCAGCCGCTTCGACCCCGCCGAGTTCGAAGCCGAACTGGAATCGCGTCGTGCAGCACTCAAGCGCACCGGCGAAGACGACGAGGAAAGCCTGCTTGACCTGCTGCGCCGTGCGCACCATGCCGAACAGTTCCGCACGCTGGCGCGCGACGTCGAGGGCGTGCTCACCGTGGAACAGGTGGCCGATGACCTCAGCGCGCTGGCCGATGCCGTGCTGCGCGTGACCGCGCGCTGGTGCTGGGACCGCCTGAAAAACCGCCACCGCGACGAACCCCGCTTTGCCGTCATCGGCTACGGCAAGCTCGGCGGCAAGGAGCTGGGCTACGGCAGCGATCTGGACATCGTGTTCGTCTACGACGACGAAGACGAGCGCGCCCAGGAGGTCTACGCCGCCTACGTGCGCAAGCTGATCAACTGGATGACCGTCAAGACCGGCGAGGGTGACCTCTACGAGATCGACACCGCGCTGCGCCCCAACGGCAACTCAGGCCTGCTGGTCACCCGCTTTGAGGCCTACGCCGACTACCAGCAGCAGCGCGGCAGCAACACCGCCTGGACCTGGGAACACCAGGCCATGACCCGCGCCCGTTTTGTGATGGGGCTGGAAAGCCTGCGTCCGGCGTTTGATGCCGTGCGCCACGCGGTCATCTGCGCGCCGCGCGACGCCGCCAGCCTGAAAGCCGAGATTGTGGCCATGCGGGACAAGGTCCGCGAAGCGCATGCAGAGCCCCAAGGCCGCTTTGAGCTCAAATACAGCCCCGGCGGCATGGTGGATGTGGAGTTTGTGGTGCAGTACCTGGTGCTGCTGCGCACCGCCGGCCATCCTGAACTGGCTGACAACGTGGGCAACATTGCCCTGCTGCACCGTGCCGAGGCGGCTGGTTTGCTCACGCCTGGCATGGGCCAGGCGGCGGCCAATGCCTACCGTGAAATGCGCCGCCTGCAGCACCGGGCCCGGCTCAACGAAGATCCGACCGCGGTGCCCGTTGAATCCATTCAGGTGCAGCGCGATGCGGTGCTGACCCTGTGGCGGCATGTGATGGGCTGAGCAGGTGGCAATTTGCCCGACAATCGGGGCCCGATTTCATTGACCAGCCGGAACATGACCGACACCACCCGCCCCGAATTGCCTGACCACCTGTCCATCGACCCCCGCAGCCCGCATTTCGTGGCCGCGATTTTCGAGCACGACATCGGCATCCGCTTCAACGGCAAGGAGCGCGCCGACGTGGAGGAGTACTGCATCAGCGAAGGGTGGATCAAGGTGCCCGCCGGCAAGACGGTGGACCGCAAGGGCAACCCCCTGATGCTCAAGCTCAAGGGCAAGGTCGAGGCCTTCTACAAATGAAAAAGGCCCCTGCGGGGCCATTTGACCGGGTGCCGTTCAGGCCCGCGGGATGCAGTCGGTGAAGCTTTGGCG
>CAXRGK010000148.1:0-9135 GCA_964230145.1 Burkholderiaceae bacterium
AGTTCCTCGGGGGCAATGCCGCCGCCGTCGTCTTCCACCGAAATCAGCCGGGTGCCGCCACCCAGCAGGCGCAACGTGATGTTTTGCGCACCGGCGTCCAGCGCGTTGTCCACCAACTCGCGCACGACGGACGCGGGACGCTCGACCACCTCGCCAGCGGCGATCTGGCTGATCAGTTCATCGGGGAGTTCGCGAATCGGGCGACGGGATGGGGCGTTCGGGGCAGTCACCCGGCCATTTTAGGCGGTGGGGGCAGGGATAATCGGCGCATGGACATCCTCTTGCAACTCGTCGATTTCATCCTCCATGTGGACCGCTACCTGGAGGCTTTTGTGGGCCAGCACGGCGCCTGGGTCTATGCGCTGCTGTTCCTGATCGTGTTCGTCGAGACCGGTCTGGTGGTGATGCCGTTTTTGCCGGGCGACTCGCTGCTCTTCATCGTGGGGGCGCTGTGCGGGGCCGAGCTGATGAGCCTGCCGCTGGCCATGGGCTTGCTGCTGGCGGCAGCGATCGCGGGGGACCAGACCAACTACACCATCGGGCGCTACTTCGGGCCCAAGGTGTTTCGCTGGGAGAACTCGCGCTTTTTCAATCGCCAGGCGTTTGATCAGGCGCACGCGTTTTATGAAAAGTACGGTGGCATCACCATCGTGCTGGCGCGCTTCATGCCTTTCATCCGCACCTTTGTGCCCTTTGTGGCGGGCGTGGCCGAGATGACCCGCAGCAAGTTCACCGCCTACAACGTTCTCGGTGGTGTGATCTGGGTGGTCGGGTTGTTGCTCGCAGGTTACCTGTTTGGCAACCTGCCGTTTGTGCAGACGCACCTGTCCAAGATCATCTGGGCCTTGATCATCGTGCCGGGTTTGATTGCCATTTTTGGGGCCTGGCGGGCGCGTCATTCGGCCGCGGGGGCGGCCTCCTGCAGAGATTGAGTTTTTTGTGGGAGCGCGCCCGTGCGCGCGAAAGCGCCTCAAGTGCTGCGGTTGCGCGCCAGCGGCGGGTTGCGTGAGAAGTACTGCACGATGCCGCGCATCAGCGCGTCGACCAGCTGGTCCTGGTAGCGTTCGCTGCGCAGTTTTTCTTCTTCTTCGGGGTTGCTGATGAAGGCGGTCTCGACCAGCACGCTGGGGATGTCGGGCGCCTTGAGCACCGCAAATCCGGCCTGTTCGACGCGCGGCTTGTGCAGCCTTCCCACACCGCCGATTTGCCGCAGCAGGGCATGGCCCAGCTGCAGGCTGTCCTTGATCTGGGCGGTGGTGCTCATGTCCAGCAGGGCACGTTGCACCTGGGCGTCCTGGTTGCCCAGGTTGAGCCCACCGATCAGATCGGCCTTGTTTTCCTTTTGCGCCATCCAGCGCGCAGCGCTGCTGGATGCCGCGCCCTGGCTGAGTGCGAACACGCTGGCGCCGCGCGCCTCGGGCGTGAAGAAAGCGTCGGCATGGATGCTGACGAACAGGTCGGCCTGCACGCGGCGGGCTTTTTGCACCCTCACCTGCAGGGGCACGAAGTAATCGGCCTCGCGGGTGAGGAAGGCGCGCATCGGACTGCCGCCCACCTGGGTGGTGTTGATGCGTTCGCGAAGCTTGTGGGCGATGCGCAGCACCACGTCCTTTTCGCGGGTACCGCCGGGGCCAATCGCTCCAGGGTCTTCGCCACCGTGGCCGGGGTCGAGCGCGACCACGATCAGGCGGTCGGTGCCGGCCTGTGCGTGAGGGGGGTGGTCGGGCGTGTCCATGACCGGGCCGCTGGGCGGCTGCATATCCAGTCGCCGGGTGCCCTGACCCTGTCGGGCGATCAGATCCCCCAACGGGTCTCCTGCAGGTGCAGGAGGCTGCGCGTTGCCCAGCCGGTCGGCAATGAGCTGTTCCAGTGGATCGGGCGGCGTGCTGGGGTAGAGGTCAAACACCAGCCGGTGCTGGTAGGCCGCCACAGGAGGGAGGGTGAAGACCTGAGGCGAGATGGGCTGCTTGAGGTCAAACACCAGCCGTACCACGCCCGGGCTGTACTGGCCCACACGCACGCCCGCGATGTTGGGGTCATCGGCGCGTACCTTGCCCACCAGCTCGCGCAGCGCAGGGTTGAGTTCCAGTCCCTCGATGTCCACTGCCAGCCGTGGCGGCGAAGGCACGAGGGTCTGGCGGGCCTTGAGTGGCACGTCCGACTCAAGGGTGACGCGACTGTATTCGGCCGCCGGCCACACGCGCACGGCGAGCAGTGTGGCGCCGTGCAGCAGCTCGTGCACGCCCAGCGTCAGGGCGACGGTGCCCCATTGCAAAAACTGGCGGCGTTCAGAGCGCATGCGGCCCCTCCAGCCACAACGCCTGGTGCGCACTTTCTAGCCACGCTGAACCACGTTCGGTGCCGGCAAGCACCCGCACGTGACGCGACGATTCGTCTTCGGCCTCGATCGCGATCACCCAGTCGGGCGGGGGCAACTGGCCGGCCACCTTGTCGGGCCATTCCATGAGCTTGAGGCCGGGGCCGGCGAAGATGTCGCGAAAGCCGGCGTCTTCCCACTCGCGTGGGTCGCTGAAGCGGTAAAAGTCGAAATGCCAGATTGGCCAGGGCTGGCCGTCAAGCTCACCCTGATGGGGCTCCACCACCGCATAGGTCGGGCTTTTGATGCGGCCCCGCACGCCGCAGGCGCGCAGCAGGTGGCGCACGAAAGTGGTCTTGCCCGCACCCAGATCGCCGCGCAGCTCGATGCAGGCGTCGCGTCCGCCGGGCCATTCGGTCAGGTGCGCCGCGAGCGCGCCAGCCCACCGCTGCGTGGCCTGTTCGTCAGGCCAGTGCAGCGTCCGTACGGGCTGGCTTTTTACAATGGGCGCGTGGCGCTCGCTCATCAACGATTCGATCCTTTGGTTTTGTGGCCCCAGATTCAAGGCTGGGCGCATGGACTCGGATTGTCGCAAATAGGCGTGACCGGTATCGATTTACGGGATGCCGAACCGGGATTTCAGGCCTGGCTGAAGATGGGCTTTCATGGCGGCATGGATTACATGGCCAGCCACGGCATCAAGCGTGCCCGGCCCGCCGAGCTGGTTCCGGGGACGGTCAGCGTCATCACTGTCCGCATGGATTACCTGCCGCAAGGCACCCCCGATGACTGGGTGGCGCAGGAACAGGCAAGGCAAGAACGACCCGAAGAAGCCGTGGTCTCGGTCTATGCGCGGGGCAGGGATTACCACAAGGTCCTGCGCGCGCGCTTGCAGAAGCTGGCCGATCGCATCGCCGCCGTGGTCGGGCCTTTCGGACACCGCGTTTTCACCGATTCGGCACCCGTCCTGGAAGCCGAGCTCGCCACCCGCAGTGGCCTGGGCTGGCGTGGCAAGCACACGCTGGTGCTCTCGCGAGAGGCGGGTTCCATGTTTTTTCTGGGTGAGCTGTTTGTCGATTTTGCCCTGCCGCCCACAGAGCCGGTCAGCGCGCACTGCGGCCAGTGCAGCGCCTGTCTGCAGGTCTGCCCGACGCAAGCCATCGTGGCACCCTACCGGCTGGATGCGCGCCGCTGCATTTCCTACCTGACCATCGAGCATGAGGGGCAGATCCCGCACGAATTGCGGCCTCTCATTGGCAACCGCGTGTATGGCTGCGACGATTGCCAGCTGGTGTGTCCCTGGAACAAGTTTGCGAAAGTCCACGCGCTGCCCGACTGGCAGCCACGCGAGGGGTTGACGGGAAGCGCCATTGCCACGCTGCTGAGCTGGAGCGAGGCCGAGTTCCTGCGCCGCACCGAGGGCAGCGCGATCCGTCGCATCGGCCATGTACGCTGGCTGCGCAACCTGGCGCTGGCGGCGGGCAATGCCCTGCGATCAGGCCAGCTTGCGCCTGCGCAGCAAGAGGCATTGCGCGAAGCCTTGCTGGCGCGGCGTGATCACCCGGATGAAGTCGTCCGCGAGCAGGTGGCCTGGTCCCTCGCCTTGCGGTAGGAGGCCGCCCCCGCGGCCGAATACCTTCGCGCGCAAGGGCGCGCACCTACAAGGACAGACACTCCGAATCCGGCAGGAGACCGTCCCTGCGGCCGAAGGTGTTTCGCTTGCAGCGACACGCTTTTCGGGCTTGTTGTTTGTGTCATCGCAGCACCCCCAGCGCGAAGGGCAGGCTGAGCATGCCTGAAAGCGTCGACAGCGTGACCAGACCTGCGACATAGGGGCCGTTGTAGCCCATGCGGGTGGCCAGGACATAGCAGGTCGAGGCGGTGGGCAGGGCCGAAAATGCCAGCAGCACGGTGGTCTGCGTGGCATCCAGTTGCCAGACGCGGCTCCAGCCCCACGCCAGCAGGGGCAGCCCCAGGTGCTTGCACAGCAGAACGCTTACTCCCAGCACTTTGCCTTGCCGAAGCGAACCCAGCTGCATGCCTGCCCCCGCAGCCAACAGACCCAGGGCCAGCGCCGCAGCGCCGATGCGTTGCACAGTGGGCTCGATCAGGGCAGGCATGCGAAAGCCCAGCAGGTTGGCAATCAGCCCTGAGGCGGTGGCGATGATCAGCGGGTTGCGCAGCAGCTCGCGCAAAAAGTGCGTGTTGCCGTGCCTGGCCATGGGCCATACCGCGCCGATGTTGAAAGTGGGCACGCAAAACCCGATCAGCATCGAGATCATGAGCAGGCCCTGCGGCCCGGCAATCCTCTCGGCCAAGGCCAGGGCTATAAAGGAATTGAAGCGAAAGCCCACCTGGGCACTGGCCGCATGGTCTCGCCGGTCGATGTGACGGCCCAGCACTGGCCACCAGGGCAGGCTGTAGGACAGGGCAATCGCGCTCATGGCCAGGCACAGCCCGGCCCCGATCAGGCTGGACGCTTCGGCCGGGTCCAACGGGCTTTTGACGATCGAGTGGAAAAGCAGGACTGGAAAAAGAAAGTAGTAGACCAGGCTGTCCACCTGTTGCCAGATGGTGCGGTTGAGGGCCGTGAAGCGGCAGACCAGATAGCCGAGCAGGATCAGGGAAAAATCGGGGAAAAGCAGTTGGGCGAAATTCACCGGGCAAGCATACCCGCAGGCCCTGCACGTTTTTGTCACATCCGGGCAAGTCCCCAGCGGGTCTCCATCGTTTTTTGCTTATGATGGATTCGTAGTTTCAACGAGGAGTGATGCAGATGAAACGTCGCAGTTGGGTGGCATTAGCCGCCATGTCGTTGGCCGTGGGCTCGGTCTGGGCTCAGGCTTATCCGAACCGTGTGGTCAAGCTGCAGGTGCCGTTTGCGCCGGGCGGTACCACCGACATTGTGGCCCGCACCATCGCCGAGCCGCTGGGCAAGGCCCTGGGCCAGTCGGTGATTGTGGAAAACAAGGCCGGTGGCGGCGGAGTGGTGGGAGCCAACGAAACAGCCAAGGCCGCCCCTGACGGCTACAGCCTGGGCATGGCCACGGTGTCCACCACGGCCGCCAACCCGGCCATCAACCCCAAGATCCCGTACAACGCGCTGACCGATTTCACCCCCATCATCAATGTGGCGGCGACGCCCAATGTGATTGCGGTGCACCCGAGCTTTCCGGCGCGTGACTACGCCGGCTTCATGGCCGAGCTGAAAAAGAACCCGGGCAAGTATTCTTATTCGTCTTCGGGCACGGGTGGCATTGGCCATCTGCAAACCGAGCTGTTCAAGAGCCTGACGGGTGTGTTCATCACCCACATCCCCTACCGTGGTGCTGGCCCGGCCCTGAACGACACAGTGGCCGGTCAGGTGCCGATCATTTTTGACAACCTGCCCTCGGCACTGCCCTTCATTCAGTCGGGCAAGCTGCACGCCATCGTGGTGGCCGCACCTCAGCGCCTGACGGTGCTGCCCAATGTGCCCACCTTCAAGGATGTGGGCCTTGAGCCGGTTAACCGCATGGCCTATTACGGCATCCTGGGTCCCAAGGGCTTGCCCAAGGATGTGGTCGACAAGGTCAGTGCCGGCGTGAAGAAAGCACTGGAAGAGCCGGCCGTGCGCAAGCGCATCGAGGACACCGGTTCGATCATCGTCGCCAACACGCCTGAGCAGTTCGCTGCCCAGATGAAGGCCGAGTACGAGGTCTACAAGAAAGTGGTGGACACGCAAAAGCTCAAGCTGGACTGATGCTGCCCGAGAGCCAGGAAGCCATCGACCGATTCGCCGATGCCCTCTGGCTCGAGGATGGACTGTCGGCCAACACGCTGGCAGCCTACCGGCGTGACTTGGCCCAGTTTTCGCACTGGCTGAGCGAACACCAAGGCCTGGTGCTCCTGCAGACACAGGAGCACCACCTGCAGGCTTATTTCGCTGCCCGCCATGCCCACAGCAAGGCCACTTCGGCCAATCGGCGCCTGACCGTGTTCAGGCGCTTTTTTCATTGGGCCTTGCGCGAGAGCCTGGTCCGGGTGGATCCGACGCTCAAGTTGCTGGCGGCCAAACAAGCGCTGCGCGTGCCCAAGACCCTGAGTGAAGCCCAGGTTGAAGCCCTGCTGGCCGCGCCTGACACCAACGATCCTCTGGGCCTGCGCGACCGCGCCATGCTCGAACTCATGTACGCCAGTGGCCTGCGGGTGAGCGAGCTGGTGGGGCTTAAAACCTTGCATGTCTCGCTCAACGAATCCGTGCTGCGCGTGCTGGGCAAGGGCAGCAAAGAGCGGCTGGTGCCCTACGGACAGATCGCCGGCGAATGGCTGACTCACTACCTGCAGCAGGCCCGCCCGGAGCTGTTGCAGGGCCGCCAGAGTGAGGCGCTGTTCGTGACCAGCGCCGGTCCCAAGGCCGGCACCGGCATGTCGCGCGTGATGTTCTGGAACCTGGTCAAGCGCTATGCGGTCCAGGCGGGCATCACCGCACCGTTGTCGCCGCACACCCTGCGCCACGCCTTCGCCACGCACCTGCTCAACCATGGTGCCGACTTGCGGGCGGTGCAGATGCTGCTGGGGCATGCCGACATTTCCACCACCACCATCTACACCCATGTGGCGCGCGAGCGGCTCAAGACCCTGCATGCGCAGCACCACCCCAGAGGTTAATGAACGACTCGCATGTGGGAGTGCGCCCCCGCGCGGGAACATGCGAGGGCATTCGGCCGCAGGGGTGGCCTCCTACAGCGGGGCAAGGTCTCCAGACAGGTAGGCCAGCTCTTCTGTGCTGAAGCCTGCCGCCTGTCGCGCTTCAACGTTGAACGGCGGACGCAGGCGGGGTGCGCGGTGGCGTGCCACCAGCAGCTTGTAGTGCGCCACGGGCTCCAGTCCCTGGCGTTCGCACAGCCAGCGGTACCAGTGGTTGCCGATTTCGACGTGACCGATTTCCTCGCGCAGGATCACGTCCAGAATTTCCACGGTGCGCAGCGCGTCAGGCGTGCCCACTTTGCGCAGGCGCGCCTGGATCAGCGGCGTCGCGTCCAGGCCGCGCGCTTCCAGCGTGCGAGGCACCAGCGCCATGCGGGCGGTGATGTCGTCTGCTGTTTTCTCGCACATTTCCCACAGGCCATCGTGCGCCTCAAAGTCGCCGTAACGGTGGCCCATGGCCAGCAGCTGCTGGTGCAGCAGCTCGAAGTGCCGGGATTCCTCGTAGGCCACGCGCATCCAGTCACGGTAGAAGTCTTCGGGCATGCCGTCAAAGCGCCAGACCGCGTCGAGGGCGAGGTTGATGGCATTGAATTCGATGTGGCAGATGGCGTGGACCAGTGCGGCGCGTCCTTCGGGCGTGTAGGGCGTGCGTTTGGGCACCTCGCCCGGCGGGATCAGCCGGGGCAGCGGCGGGCGGCCTGGGATGGGGCCGCTGGCCGCCTGCGGTGGACCGAAAGTCCACGCTTCAAGAGCGGCCCAAAGGGCCTGTACGGCCGCGCACTTGGACTCGGGGGTGACAAGCTGCAGGGCCTGCAAAGCGTGGGTTCTCAGTTCCATCCCTAAAATTGTAGGTATTCACCACCGCATTTCCGGAGACACACATGGCCGTTTACCAGCTCGATGACCACAAGCCCCAGATCGCCCCCTCTGCCTGGGTGGCCGACAACGCCCAGGTGATGGGGGCCGTCACGATGGAGGCCGACGCCAGCGTCTGGTTCGGGGCGACTGTGCGTGGTGACACGGAGCACATCACCATCGGCGAAGGCGCCAACATCCAGGACGGCAGTGTGCTGCACGCCGACCACGGCATGCCGCTGAAGGTGGGCAAGCACGTGACGGTGGGTCACATGGTCATGCTGCACGGTTGCACCATTGGCGATGAATCCTTGATCGGTATTGGCGCCGTGGTGCTCAACGGTGCGAAAATTGGCAAGAACTGCCTGGTGGGGGCGGGCTCGCTGGTCACCGAAGGCAAGGAATTCCCGGACGGCTCCATGATCATGGGCACCCCCGCGAAAGTGGTGCGCCAGCTCACCCCCGAGCAGATCCAGGGCTTGCGCCAAAGCGCCAAGCACTACATCGAAAATGCCCACCGCTTCAAGGCGGGGCTGAAGAAAATTTCCTGAAAGAAAGGCGCCTGAGAAGGCGACCCGCACTTTGTCTGAACTGCACAAATTCATCTTTGAGGGCATGCCCGTGCGCGGCATGCTGGTCCGCCTGACCGACGCCTGGCAGGATATCTTGACGCGCCGTGCCGCCAACACCCAGACCGGGCCGTACCCGGCGCCTGTGCGCCAGCTGCTGGGCGAGATGGCCGCTGCCGGTGTACTGATGCAGGGCAACATCAAGTTCAACGGTGCCCTGATCCTGCAGATTTTTGGTGACGGCCCGGTCAAGGTGGGCGTGGTCGAGGTGCAACCCGATTTCAGCCTGCGCGCCACCTGCACCCAGGTGGGTGAGGTGGCTGAAGGCGCCACGCTCAGCCAGATGGTCAACCTGCACAACCAGGGGCGCTGTGCCATCACGCTCGACCCCAAAGACCGCATGCCCGGCCAGCAGCCCTACCAGGGCGTGGTGCCGCTGTTTGGCGACCAGGGTGAACAACTCGAGAGCCTGCACGCGGTGCTCGAGCACTACATGCTGCAGTCCGAACAGCTCGACACCGTGCTGGTGCTGGCCGCCGACGACCAGGTGGCTGCGGGTTTGCTGATCCAGCGCCTGCCCACCGAGGGGGAGGGCAATCTGGCCGGTCAGGCCGACTCGGTCCAGCGCGAGGCCCTGCTGGGCCAGAGCGAAGACTTCAGCCGCATCGCTATCCTCGCGCGCAGTTTGAAGCGCGAGGAGCTGCT
>CAXRGK010000149.1:0-3309 GCA_964230145.1 Burkholderiaceae bacterium
GCCAGTCGGTGCATCTGGCGCTGGTCAAGGGCCAGTGGGGACAGGACGCCGAAGTGCCGGTGCGCGTGCATGAGCCGCTGTCGGTGCTGGATGCCCTCGAACTCCACCGGTCCATGCACTCCTGGAGTCTGGACACCAGTCTGCATTACCTGAACCAGCAGGGCCAGGGCGTGGCCGTGCTGCTCAACTGCGGCGAGTCTGCTGAACAGCTTCTGGCGCAATTCGAAGGCAGCGCCCGTCAGGCGCAGGCCCCCGAGCGCGGCCGCATGGACCTGCGCACCTACGGCATCGGCGCACAGATCCTGCGTCTGTGCGGTGTGCACAAGATGAAACTCATGGGCAACCCGCGCCGCATGCCCAGCATGACCGGCTACGGCCTCGAAATCACTGGCTACATCCCGAAAGAATCTGCATGAAAGACGCCAACAAAGGCCAGTCTGGCCCACTCGACGGACAGCACCTGCACATCGGCATCGTGCAGGCCCGCTTCAACGAAGACATCACCAACGCACTGGCCGAGGCCTGCATCGCCGAACTCAAGGACATGGGCGTGCAGAACATCGACCACGTGTTCGTGCCCGGCGCGCTGGAAGTGCCCTTGGCCCTGCAGGCCATGGCCGAGCGTGCGGAATACGACGCGCTGATCGCCTTGGGCTGCATCATCCGCGGCGAGACCTACCACTTTGAACTGGTGGCCAACGAGTCCGGTGCCGGCGTCACGCGCGTGGGTCTGGACTACCACATCCCGATCGCCAACGCGGTGCTGACCACCGAGAACCTGGAGCAGGCCGTGGCCCGACAGCACGAGAAAGGCCGCGATGCGGCCCGCGTGGCAGTGGAGATGGCCTGCCTGCTCGACGACCTGTCGGCCGATCTGGCCGAGCTCGTGGACGGCGAGGGTCAAGCATGAGCGAAGCCACGCCCAAGGCCCCCGGCACACGCAAGTCCTCGGGCAAACCGGCACGCAGCCGCTCGCGCGAGTTCGCGCTGCAGGCGCTCTACCAGCACCTGGTCGGGCAGAACGAGGCGTCCGACATCGACCTGTTCACGCGCGACCTCTCGGGCTTTCACAAGGCCGACATTGCCCACTACGACGCCCTGCTCTACGGTTGCATCGAACAGGCCAACGACATCGATGCCCTGATCGCCCCGCGTCTGGACCGGCCCATGGGTGAAATTTCGCCCATCGAACACGCCTGCATGTGGATCGGTGTGTACGAGTTGCAGCATTGTCTGGATGTGCCCTGGCGAGTCGTCCTCAACGAATGCATCGAGCTGGCCAAGGACTTTGGCGGCACCGATGGCCACAAGTATGTGAATGCCGTGCTCAGTGGCGTGGCGCCCCTGTTCCGCGCTGCCGAGGTCGAATCCGACCGGGCATCCGGCAAAGCCCGCGACTGAGCCTGCCAGCCATGCGGATTGCCCAGCGCGCGCAGCGCATCGAACCCTTTTACGTGATGGAAGTGGCCAAGGCGGCCTCCGCCCTGGCACGTGAAGTTGCGCACACCGACCGACCCGTCATCTTCCTGAACATCGGCGAGCCCGATTTCACCGCCCCGCCGCTTGTCCAGCAGGCCGCCGACCGGTGCATCCGGCAGGGGCAGACCCAGTACACCCAGGCCCTGGGCACAGACGTCCTGCGCCAGGCCATCAGTGGCTGGTACGCCCAGCGCTTTGGCGTGCAGGTGCCTGCCCGGCGCATCGTCGTCACGGCAGGCGCTTCGGCCGCCCTGCATCTGGCCTGCCTGGCCCTGATCGAGCGGGGCGACGAGGTGCTGATGCCCGACCCCAGCTACCCCTGCAACCGGCATTTCGTGAGCGCCGCCGAAGGCACGGCGGTGCTGGTGCCGACCACCGCCGAAGAGCGGTTTCAACTCAGTGCCGCCAAGGTGCAGGCCGCCTGGGGACCAAAGACGCGTGGCGTGCTGCTGGCCTCACCGTCCAACCCCACCGGCACCTCGATCGACCCGGCCGAGCTGCGCCGCATCCATGAGGTGGTCAGTAGCCGTGGCGGCATCACGCTGATCGACGAAATCTACCTGGGACTGTCCCATGACGCGGCCTACGGTCAGACCGCACTGGCCATCAGCGACGACATCATCAGCATCAACAGCTTCAGCAAGTACTTCAACATGACCGGCTGGCGCCTGGGCTGGCTGGTGGTGCCCGAGGCACTGGTCGAGGTGGTCGGGCGCCTGGCGCAGAACCTGTTCATCTGCGCCAGCACCGTGTCGCAGCAGGCCGCGCTGGCCTGCTTCGAGCCTGAAAGCCTGGCGCTGTATGAGCAACGCCGCGCCGAGTTCAAGGCCCGGCGCGACTTCTTCATTCCGGCGCTCAATGCGCTGGGTCTGACGGTGCCGGTCATGCCCGACGGGGCTTTTTACGCCTGGGCCGACTGCCGTGCGGCCTGCGCCAAACTGGGCCTGAAAGACAGCTGGGACTTTGCCCATGCCGCCCTGCACCAGGCCCATGTGGCCATCACGCCCGGGCGCGACTTCGGCACGTTTGAAACGGCGCACTTTGTGCGCTTTTCCACCGCCAACTCGATGGCCGAGCTGCAAGCGGCCATCGAACGCCTGAAGGCCTGGCTGAAGCCATGACCGAGCCCATGAGCACCACACCCTTCGGTTTTCCGCTGCGCGTCTACTGGGAAGACACCGATGCCGGTGGCATTGTGTTCTACGCCAACTACCTCAAGTTCATGGAGCGCGGCCGCACCGAGTGGCTGCGCGCGTTGGGCTTTAACCAGCAGGTGCTGCGCGAACAGGTGGGGGGCATGTTCGTGGTCAGCGAAACCGCCGTCAAGTACCACCAGCCTGCGCGTCTGGACGATGCCCTGTGGGTCACGGCCCGCGTGCAGGAGGCCGGTCGTGTGAGTCTGACGATTGCCCAGCAGGTGCTGCTGCGCCGCCAACACGCCACATCTGGCCAGCAAGACGCCCTGCTGGCCGAAGGCACCATACGCATCGGCTGGGTCGATGCCGCCACCCTCAAACCCGGCCGCATCCCGGCCGCCATCCTCGAGAAACTGAAGTCATGAACAACGACATGTCCATCGTCTCGCTGGTGCTGCATGCCAGCTTTGTGGTCCAGATCGTCATGGTCATCCTGCTGTCCATCTCGGTGGCCAGCTGGGCCGCGATCATCCGCAAGATCACCGCCATCAAGCGCATCCAGAACCTCATCGATGAGTTTGAGCGCGTGTTCTGGTCGGGCACCAGCCTCAACGAGCTGTTTTCTGCCGCCAGCCAGAACGCCAAGCTGGCAGGCCCGATGGAACGAATTTTTGCCAGCGGCATGCGTGAATAC
>CAXRGK010000150.1:0-3627 GCA_964230145.1 Burkholderiaceae bacterium
ATGGTATGGCTGACCTCTGTAGACTGCGAACGTCTTTGCAGGCACAGAGCAATGGACTGGGGTGGGGCCGGGTGACGATTTCTGGTACTCCAGCATGAGGAACCCGGCCTCACCCCAGTCCATTGTGGCCCCTGCAAACCACAGCCGTACAGACAAACAACGCATCAGACAAGAACGAGGAGCCCGCATGACCACCGAATCGACCCTTCTCAAGCAGCACGTCATCGACCCCGAAATCTGCATCCGCTGCAACACCTGCGAAGCCATCTGCCCCGTCGGCGCCATCACCCACGACTCGCGCAACTACGTGGTCAAGGCCGACATCTGCAACCTCTGCATGGACTGCATCTCGCCATGCCCCACCGGTTCGATTGACAACTGGCGCATGGTGCCCAAGGCCAAGGCCTACAGCATCGAAGAACAACTCTCCTGGGACGAACTGCCCGCCGAGCTCAGCGATGAACAACTGGCCGAACTCGGTGGTGATGCCAGTCAAGCAGCCGCCGAAGCCCAGGCCGCCGTGCAAAGTGCAGCCGCCTCTTCTTCCGCATCGGTGGCCGCCGCCGCAACCGGCACGAGCTTCAATTCGGCACAGTACGGCGCGAGCATCCCGCCCTGGTCGGCAGCTCACGCCTACACCAACCTCTCCGGACCCAAGGCCGCGGAGAAGACCATCACCGCCACCGTGACCGGCAACCTGCGCGTCACAGAAGTGGGTAAGGACTACGACACCCACCACATCGTGCTGGATTTCGGCAGCATGCCTTTCCCGGTGCTCGAAGGCCAGTCGATCGGCATCGTGCCGCCGGGCGTGGACGCCAACGGCAAGCCGCACCACGCGCGCCAGTACTCGATCGCCAGCCCGCGCAACGGCGAGCGCCCGGGCCACAACAACCTGTCGCTGACCATCAAGCGTGTGCTCGAAGACCACGATGGCAAGCCAGTGCGCGGTGTGGGCTCCAACTACATGTGCGACCTGCAGGTCGGCGACAAGGTGCAGGTGATCGGTCCTTTCGGCGCCAGCTTCCTGATGCCCAACCACCCCAAGAGCAACATCGTCATGATCTGTACCGGCACCGGTTCGGCCCCGATGCGCGCCATGACCGAATGGCGCCGCCGCCTGCGTGCCAGCGGCAAGTTCGAGGGCGGCAAGCTGATGCTGTTCTTTGGTGCCCGCACCCCGGCCGAGTTGCCGTACTTCGGGCCTCTGAACAGCCTGCCCAAGGACTTCATTGACATCGAGTTCGCCTTCTCGCGCGAAACCGGCAAGCCCAAGCGCTATGTGCAAGACGCCATGCGCGACCGCGCCGCCGACATCGCCGCGCTGCTCAAGGACGCCAACACCTGTTTCTATGTGTGCGGCCTCAAAAGCATGGAAGAGGGCGTGGTGATGGCGCTGCGCGACATCGCCCAAGGCGCGGGCATGGATTGGGAAGCCGTGGCAGCCGATCTCAAGAAGCAGGGTCGCCTGCACCTCGAAACTTATTGACTTACTGAATGTTCAGGAGCCCGTCCCTGCGGGCGAATGGTCTCACAGCAGACATTCGCCCGCAGGGGCGGGCTCCTACAATTTCAGGCACCCTTGAACACGAGTGCACCTATGCAGGCCTCTTCCCATAACGAAACCCGCATCGGCCTGAACCAGGTCAAGGAGCAGTTGCGCCGGCCGCGACCGCAGCTCAAGGGACGTCAGGCTTCTGACGAGGCCCGTGACGAAGTGCGGGCACTGATCGGCCCAGCACCGTCCGAGGGTCACCGGCGCGATCTGCTGATCGAGTACCTGCATGCGCTCAATGACCACTACCGTGCCTTGTTCGAACGCCACATCGTCGCGCTGGCGGCTGAAATGCGCTTGTCCGTGGTCGAGGTGTTCGAGGTGGCGAGCTTCTACCACCACTTCCAGATCCTCAAAGATGAGCAGGCGGCACCTGCGATCACAGTGCGGGTGTGCGAGAGCCTGAGCTGCCAGCTGGCGGGCAGTGACAGCCTGCTGGCTCAGCTCCAGCGCGAACTGGGCGCCGATGTGCAGGTCATCCCCGCGCCCTGTCTGGGGCGCTGCGAGCAGGCACCCGCCGCGCAGGTGGGGCAAAAGGCGTTGGCTTGTGCCAGCGCCGCGCAGGTGAAGGCTTTGGTGGTGGCGCAGGATGTGGCCCCCAATGCATTGCCTCAAGCCCTGACCCTGCAGGCCTACCGTGCAGCCGGTGGCTATGCGCTGGCGCAGCAGGTCGCCAGCGGTGCGCGAAGCGCTGAATCGGTCATCGAGGTGCTCGAACACGCCGGCCTGCGCGGTCTGGGTGGCGCCGGTTTCCCGGCCGGACGCAAATGGCGCATCGTGCGCAGCCAGCCGGCCCCGCGCCTGATGGCCGTGAACATCGACGAGGGCGAGCCGGGCACCTTCAAGGACCGCACCTTGCTCGAAGCCGATCCGCACCGCTTTCTGGAGGGCATGTTGATCGCCGCCAGTGTGGTGGGTGTTGACGCGGTCTACATCTACCTGCGCGACGAATACCACGAGGCGCGCCAGCTGCTGTCCCGCGAACTGGCTGCGCTGCAGGCCGACCCGCCGTGCCCCTTGCCGCACATCGAGTTGCGCCGCGGGGCCGGGGCCTACATCTGTGGCGAAGAGTCTGCCATGATCGAGAGCATCGAAGGCAAGCGTGGCGAGCCGCGGCTGCGCCCTCCTTACATCGCCGAGGTCGGCCTGTTTGGCCGCCCGACACTGGAGCACAACTGCGAGACCCTCTACTGGGTACGTGAACTGGTAGAGCAAGGGGCCGACACCTTTGCCGCACAGGGCCGCCATGGCCGCAAAGGCTTGCGCCGCTATTCGGTGAGTGGCCGCGTCAAGCAGCCGGGCGTCAAGCTGGCGCCAGCCGGCATCACGCTGCGCGAACTGGTCGACGAATACTGCGGCGGTATGGCCGAGGGACACACGCTCTACGCCTACCTGCCTGGGGGCGCCAGTGGCGGCATCCTGCCTGCGCGGCTGGCCGATGTGCCGCTGGACTTTGACACCCTGCAGCCCCACGGCTGCTTCATCGGCTCGGCGGCGGTGATGGTGCTGAGCCAGCAGGACAAGGCGCGCGATGCGGCGCTGAACGTCATGAAATTCTTTGCGCACGAGAGCTGCGGCCAGTGCACGCCCTGCCGCGTGGGCACCGACAAGGCGGCGCGGCTGATGGCGCGCGAGGTCTGGGACCGCGACACGCTGGAAGATCTGGCGCAGGTCATGGGCGATGCGTCGATCTGCGGGCTGGGGCAGGCGGCGCCGAACCCGATCCGCTGCGTGCTGGAGTATTTCCCGCTTGAAGTCGGAGTGAGCACATGAGAATCCAAGTTCCCTGCGGGAGCGCGCCCCTGCGCGCGAAGTCGGCTTCAACCCAGGCGCACCGCTCATTCGGCCGCGGGGGCGGCCTCCTACAGGGGGTCAATTCGTCTTGTGGGAGCGCGCCCCTGCGCGCGAAGTCGGCATCAGCCCAGGCGCACCGCTCATTCGGCCGCGGGGGCGGCCTCCTACAGGGGAGGGCAGCATGAACACCGTCGAATTCACCCTCAATGGCCAGCAGGTGAAGGCTGCAACCGGTCGAAGCATTTTCAACATCGCCAAAGACCTCGGCATCCAGATTC
>CAXRGK010000151.1:0-8214 GCA_964230145.1 Burkholderiaceae bacterium
TCAAGCTAAAGGCAATATCGTTCAATGTATCGGCGCCGTGGTGGACGTCGAGTTCCCGCGTGACCAGATGCCCAAGGTCTACGACGCCCTCAAGATGGAAGGCAGCGCACTGACCCTGGAAGTGCAGCAGCAGCTGGGCGACGGCGTGGTGCGTACCATTGCCCTCGGTTCTTCCGACGGCCTGCGTCGCGGCATGCAGGTGTACAACACCGACGCCAACATCACCGTGCCCGTGGGCAAGGCCACGCTGGGCCGCATCATGGACGTGCTGGGCAACCCCATCGACGAACGTGGTCCGGTCGACCAGACCCTGACCGCCCCCATCCACCGCAAGGCCCCCGCGTACGACGAACTGTCGCCCTCGCAGGAGCTGCTGGAAACCGGCATCAAGGTGATCGACCTGGTTTGCCCCTTCGCCAAAGGCGGCAAGGTGGGCCTGTTCGGTGGCGCCGGTGTGGGCAAGACCGTGAACATGATGGAACTCATCAACAACATCGCCAAGGCGCACTCGGGTCTGTCGGTGTTCGCTGGTGTGGGTGAGCGTACCCGTGAGGGCAACGACTTCTACCACGAGATGGCCGATTCCGGCGTCGTGAAGCTGGACAACCTGGCCGAATCCAAAGTGGCCATGGTGTACGGCCAGATGAACGAGCCCCCGGGCAACCGTCTGCGCGTGGCCCTGACCGGTCTGACCATCGCCGAGTCCTTCCGTGACGAAGGCCGTGACGTGCTGTTCTTCGTGGACAACATCTACCGCTACACCCTGGCCGGTACCGAAGTGTCTGCCCTGCTGGGCCGTATGCCTTCCGCCGTGGGCTACCAGCCGACGCTGGCTGAAGAAATGGGCCGCCTGCAAGAGCGTATTACGTCGACCAAAGTGGGCTCCATCACGTCCATCCAGGCCGTGTACGTGCCTGCCGACGACCTGACCGACCCGTCGCCCGCCACCACCTTCGCCCACCTGGACTCCACCGTGGTGCTGAGCCGTGACATCGCTGCCTTGGGTATCTACCCCGCCGTGGACCCGCTGGACTCCACCAGCCGCCAGCTGGACCCGCACGTGGTCGGTGAAGAGCACTACTCCACCGCCCGCGCCGTGCAGGGTACCCTGCAGCGCTACAAGGAACTGCGCGACATCATCGCCATTCTGGGCATGGACGAACTGGCCCCCGAAGACAAGCTGGTCGTGGCCCGCGCCCGCAAGATGCAGCGTTTCCTGTCCCAGCCCTTCCACGTGGCCGAAGTGTTCACCGGTTCGCCCGGCAAGTATGTGCCCCTGTCCGAGACGATCCGTGGCTTCAAGATGATCGTCAACGGCGAGTGCGACCACCTGCCCGAGCAGGCCTTCTACATGGTCGGTACCATCGACGAAGCTTTCGAGAAGGCGAAGAAGCTGGCCTAAGCGCACTGGGGGCTTGGCCCCCGCGCTTGAAGCCTCATTCCCTTTTTGAACTGGAGCAAACATGAACACCATCCACGTTGATGTGGTCAGTGCAGAAGAGTCCATCTGGTCGGGCGAAGCCCGATTCGTGGCCCTGCCCGGTGAAGCTGGCGAACTGGGTATCTACCCCCGCCACACGCCGCTGATCACCCGCATCAAGGCCGGGTCTGTTCGCATCGAGACGGCTGACGGCGGCGAGGAATTCGTCTTCGTGGCCGGTGGCATCCTGGAAGTGCAGCCCAACTGCGTGACCGTGCTGTCCGACACCGCCATCCGCGGCAAAGACCTCGACGAAGAGAAAGCCAATGCTGCCAAGCAGGCCGCCCAGGAAGCCATCCGCAACGCCAAAAGCGAAGTGGATCTGGCCACTGCCCAGGCCGAACTGGCCGTGCTGGCAGCCCAGCTGGCCGCTTTGCGCAAATACCGCGGCAAGAAGTGATCTTCCTGCCCAGGCCCGAAAAACCCGGCACAGCGATGTGACCGGGTTTTTTGTTGCCCGTCACACGCGGCAAAATCGGGTTTTCGTCAACACTACAGCCCATGAAACGCGCAAAACTTCAGGCCGCCACGGTAGGCGGCACGCCCGATGAAGTGGAGTTGGCCTTCTACGAGGCGCTCAACAATGCCGACATCGAGCAGCTCATGGCCTGCTGGGCCGAAGAAGATGAGATTGTGTGTGTGCACCCAGGTGGCCAGCGCCTGATTGGCTCGGGCGCCATCCGCAGTGCCTTTGAAGCCTTGTTTGCCAACGGCAGTGTGCAGGCCACGCCAGAGCGTGTGCAAAAGGTGGTGGCCTTGGCCAGTGCCGTGCACCACATGGTCCAGCGCATCCTGGTCTTGACGCCGCAAGGCGAGCAGATCGCCTGGGTCACGGTCACCAACGTTTATCACAAGACGCCCCAGGGTTGGCGCATGGTGGCGCACCATGCCAGCCCGGGCGCGGCGCAGGACAGCCCTGAGCTGCCCGGCCGTCCGGCGGTGCTGCATTGATGGACTACCGGGCACCCTGGTGGCTGCCTGGCGGCCACGCGCAAACCATCTGGTCGGCGTTGTATGCCCGCCAGCGCAGGCGCTTGGCCCGGCCCTTGCAGCGAGAGCGCTGGAACACGCCCGATGGGGACTTCATCGATGTGGATCGGCAGTGGGCCAGTGCAGCCGAGCGGCCGATGCTGGTGATGTTCCATGGGCTGGAGGGCTCGTCGCAGAGCCACTACGCACAGGCCTGCGCCGACTGGGCGGCCGAACACGATGTGCACTGGGTGATGCCGCATTTTCGGGGTTGCAGTGGCGAGATCAATCAGGCCCCCCGCGCCTACCATTCGGGTGACCATGAAGAGATCCACTGGATCTTGCAGCGCCTGCGCACCGAACACCGGGCGGTTGGCGGTTGCCTGCTGGTGGCTGCAGGGGTGTCATTGGGGGGCAATGCGCTCATGCGTTGGGCGGGGGAGCATGGTGGTGCCGCACGTCAGCATGTTGACGCCGTCGCCGCGATTTGCTCCCCACTGGATCTGGCCGAAAGCGGCAAGGCCATCGGCCGCGGCTTCAACCGGCAGGTCTACACCCGCATGTTCCTGCGCACCATGAAGCCCAAGGCACTGGCCAAGCTGGGGCAGCACCCGGGCTTGTTCGCGCGTGAGCACCTGCAGGCTGCGCGTGATCTGTACGAATTTGACAATGTCTTCACAGCGCCGCTGCACGGCTTTCGGGACACGCACGATTACTGGCGCCGCGCCTCGGCCAAGCCATTGCTGCGGCGCGTGCGGGTGCCGGCCTTGCTGGTCAATGCGCTCAATGACCCGTTCGTGCCGGCGCACAGCCTGCCCCGTCCGCAGGAGGTCAGCGATAGCGTGACACTTTGGCAGCCACGCCACGGGGGACATGTTGGTTTTGCGGCGGGCCGCTGGCCGGGTCATGTGCGCGCCTTGCCCGACCATGTGGGACACTGGTTGCTGCAGGCGGCAGCGACCGAGCAGAAAGGAGTTGACCTTGGATGATCTGGTTCGCCAGGCCATGGCCAAATGGCCCAATGTGCCGGATTGCTACGGCTGGCTGGGTCTGGACAGCCGTGGCCAATGGCACATGCGCGATGACCGCGTGCAGGCGCTGGGGCTTTTCCAGAGCGGGGTGCCGGGCGCCAAGGGTTCGGTGTTGCGACATGAAAAACTGACGGACTTCATCCAGCGCAATTACGAGCCGGACGCGCAAGGGCGTTGGTTTTTTCAGAACGGGCCTCAGCGGGTGTATGTCGAACTCGAAAGCACCCCCCTGATCTGGCGTGTGGCCCACGATGGCCAGGTGACCGCGCACACCGGTCAAAGCAGCGAGGTGCGCGAATGCCTCCTGGACGAAGAAGGCCACCTCTACCTGAACACCACCCGCGGGCTGGGGCTGGTCCACTCGCTCGATGTGGCCGTGGCTGCGGACCTGATTGAGCAAGGCCGCTGGACGGTGCACGATTGCCTTCGCGCGGATCTGCCGCAGCGCTTTGGTTTTGTGATCAGCCCGCAGCAACAAGTCGCCACAGCACGCTGAAACAAAAAAGCCGACCCACAGGTCGGCTTTTGGCCAGGAGGTAAAGGGTTACTTCTTTTCGCCTTCGGCTGCGGCAGGGGCCTTGGGTTCTTCGAACTTGCCGCCGGCGTTGTTGGCCATGTAAGCCACGGCGCGGGCGATTTCGACATCGCTGAAGTCACCGCCACTCTGGGCCCCCATGGCGCCCTTGCCTTTGAGGGCAGAGTTCACCAGCGTTTCGAAACCTTGCTTGATGCGGGCACCCCAGGCGCCGGCATCGGCAAACTTGGGCGCGCCGGCAGCGCCAGCCGCGTGGCAGGCGGCGCACTGGGCCTTGTAGACCTCTTCGCCAGCCTTGAGGGGGCGGTTGGCGTCACGCACTTCCACGGTGCCGACTTTCTGGATGCGTTCGGCCACAGCGCGCTCGGCATCGCTGGCGCCAGGCGCTTCCTTGTTGGCGGACGTCACGTAATACACGAGACCGATGATGATGAACACGGGGATCACAAAGGCAGCAATGCTGGCCCAGACCAGTTGCTTGGGGCTCTTGATGGGGCCTGTGTGGGCTTCGTGCTGATCGTGGCTGTTGCTCATGACATCCTCTGATGAATGGCCCCGACTGCGGCAGGGCATGGATTGACCGGAATCAACCGGGCATTATAGCGGGCTGACCTTCGCAGACCTTGCAAGACGGCCATGGCACGGAAAGCGCGTGCGATAATGCCCGCGTACTGCACACACGCGGCTGTAGCTCAGTGGATAGAGTATTGGCCTCCGAAGCCAAGGGTCGTGGGTTCGATCCCCGCCAGCCGCGCCACATGCAGATTCGCCACGCTCTCGGACTGTATCGATAACCCACAGCATTCAAGCTGCTCCTTGGCCCATGGACAGGAATCGCAGCCAGTCTTTGCCTCGCTCAAAGGTTGGATATTCGAGGTAGATTCAGCACCATGGCAAGCCTACTGCGATCCGACGAGCCCTCCCGAGGCCATGTTTTCCTGGTCGACGACCACCATGAGTTGCGCAGCAATCTGAGCGAGTTGCTGCGCATGTCGGGCTACACGGTCGAAGAGTTTGAAAACGCGGATGCTTTTCTGCAGCACCATGGCCATCCAATGCCAGCGGTGGTGTTGGCCGACATGCACATGCCGGGCAAGTCAGGCCTTCAAATGCAGGCGGAGCTGCAGTCGCTGGAGTCGCGTTTGCCGTTGGTTTTCATCAGCGGCGGGGTCAGCGCTGCCGAAATGGAGCTGGCCATGCAGCAAGGGGCGGTCGGTTTTCTGCTCAAGCCTTTCACCCGAAAAGAACTCTGTGAGGTTCTGGATCGGGCCCTCATGCCGCCGCTGGCCTGAGGGGTAACGAGAGCGGCAGTGACACGGTGACCTGGGCGCCCCCCTCGGGGGCGTTGTTCAGGCTCAGGCTGCCGTGATGGAGCTCAGCGATGTGGCTGGAAATCGACAAGCCGACGCCCAGGCCATCGATTTTGGTGGACACAAATTGCTGTGTGTCGTTGAGCAGGGCTTGCGGGCTGAAGCCGGAGCCGTTGTCCTGTACCTGCACCATGGCGTGATCCCCTTCGGTGTAAAGACGCAAGGTGATGCGTGGCTGCGGTCGATGGCTGCAGGCCTGGCCTGCGTTACGCAGCAGGTTGAACAGGATTTGGGACAGTTGGACCGGGTCGCCCTGCACCCACAGGTCTTGTCCGGGCATCTGGATTTCGAGTCCGATCTGTTCACTGCGCAGCCAGTCGTTCATCAGATGGGTGACGTTGGTGCACACTTGCTGCAGGCTGACGGGCTGGAACTCGATGTCCTTGGCTTTGATGTAGCCGCGGATGCGGTTCATGATGTCGACGGCGACTTGGGTGTTGCGCAGGATGTCGGCCGCGTATTGAACAAAGGGGCTGTCTGGCCCTTTTTCATGGATGGCTTTGAGTTCGGCGCGCTCTGCGATGATGTTGATGTTGGTCAGGGGCTGGCTCAGTTCGTGTGCCAGTGACTGGGCGATCAGCCCCAGTCCGCGCTGTCGGTCCAGGTGGGCGATTTGGCGACCCAGGCGCGCCGTTTCTTCGCGGCGTGCCTGCGCCTGGGCCTGCTGAATTTGCTGGCGTGAAGCGCGTTCGACATAGATGCCCAGAAAGCAGGTGTTGCCCACCACCGCCGACACAATGCCCATCAGCGCCATGGCCATGCTCGTGTATTCATCGACCAGGGGGCCATGGACGGCCGAGCCGCTGATGACTTGCTGCACACGAACAAGCAAAACGACAGCCAACGGCAGGTAGCCGAAGCTGAGCCATCGAGCGCTGTCGATGGCCTCTTTGTTGGCCAATTGGCGCGAGAGGTGGGCGATCCAGAGCGATTGAAATGCGATGGCCAGCAAGGACCAGATGAAGTGGAAGGCGCCTTGGGGATCGAGCAGACGACCAGCTTCGTAACCCAGCCAGAAAACAGCCGCAACGCCTGCGAAAACAGGAAAAGGCATGGGCTTGCCCAGTTCTCTTCGCATCGCCTGGATGCGCGTGACGTTGCCCAGTTGCATGCACAGGGCGGCAATGTCGTAGCTGACCCATTGGGGAATTTGCCCGCGCAGGCTGATCATGAACAAGCCCAAACCAAACAGCTCACCGCCGATGCACCATTGCGCGATCGAGGTGGTTTTCTGTGTGCGCAGGGCCATCCAGACCACCCACGGCATCAGAAAGTACAGCAGCCCAGCGATGAGGAATGCTGTGCGCGTGTCAAAGATATTCATCCAGGGCTCCGTGGCGGCGCGATTTTATAGACGCCACCTCACTCCAGCCTTTCACGGTTGCCGAGATGGGCTCGGATGGTGCAGCAGCAGGCTACAAATGCCTGGTGTGGATTTCAGAGCCTGACGCCCCAGAACATGGCCAGTGCCGAGCCTGTGCTGGCTCCCCCAGCTGCGGCAAGCATCCAGGCTGCGAGCGTCCAAAATGGATGCAATTTGCGGCGTGGTGCTGGCGCTGAGGGGGCGGCGTCATGGGGATGATGGATCTGCGCAGAGACCGGGGGGGATACCACCAGCGTGTCAGCAGCGGGCTTGCTCAGTCCGAGGGGTATTTCCAAGGATGCCAGAGGCTGCTGCGCGGGCGCAGGGTTTTCAGTTGCAGTGGTCGAGACCAGTTTGAGGTGCTTGTCCTGAACAGGTGGGGGTGAAGCTTGCGCCATCTCGTCCCAATGTGAGCCGAGGATTGTGGCCACCCGGCGGCCGGCCTGGTTGCGCAGACTCTTGCTGTAGAACAGCGAGGTCTCTCCGCTTTCAAGCTGGTAGAGCTGGCGCAGCGAAATGCAGGCCTGTGTGGCCAGATAGGCGGGGTCCCATCCCTGCTGCATGCGCAGCAAGCGCAGGGTCTGGCCGCGAACGTCATGCTGGGGGCTGTCCGATGGCATTCCGATTTCGGCCTGGGCGCGGGTGTTGGCGGCCAGCAGCGCGCCGTGCGGTGTTCTGCGCTGGTTGTGTGAAAGCACGCGGCTGCCTTCAGCGCTTGTCCATGATTTCAGGTTCGACATGTCGCGACCACTCCTGTGAGGTAAGCGTGCAGCCAGACATCCGACAGCGGGCCAGGGGCGAGCTGGATCGTGTTGGGTGCTTCCGCAGGGGCTGTCCGCAGTTCCTTTTCTTTGGTCAACAGGACCATCGAGATCGGTCGACTGCGGGTATTGAAGTTCTCCAGAGCCTGCAGGGTTTTCTCTTGCTGGGCTTTGGGCAGGGTGAGTTCGGCCACCAGCACGTCAGGGCGTTCAGTGGCCAGGTTCAGCAAGGCTTCGGTGATCGAATCGACAAACTTCAGGGTGACAGGGAAGTCGTGCAGCGTGCTCTTTTGCTGCAGGTGCTCAAGTGTTTCCGGCGATTCGACGGCGACCAGGATTTTGGGGAGCGTGCGCGAGCGGCCCGGTGGACTGCTGTGCATGCGCGCCTGCGCCTGGTAGTCGTGGATGGACTGCAGCGAGATGCGGCGGTGGCCACCACGGGTCTTCCAGCCCTGGAGCTCGTTTTTGTCCACCAGCGACTGGATCAGCGTGGTCGACAAACCCAGCATGTTCGCCGCGGCCGCGGTGCTCAGAAATTGGGGAGTTTTGTCGTTCATGTTGTTCCTTTCGAGATCAACGCTCACGCAGCGCCATGCTGACGTTTTGCAATGGACGGAAGATGTATTCGAGAACGGTTTTTTGGCCGGTGCGGATGTCGACCATGGCGGTCATGCCTGGCGTGGGGTCAAGCTGCAGGCCGTGGCG
>CAXRGK010000152.1:0-17521 GCA_964230145.1 Burkholderiaceae bacterium
AGCCGCGTTGGCCGTCCAGCGTGAGCAGCGCGCCAGTGTCGAGCAGCACCTTCACGCCCGTATTGGGCGACAGGCCACCTTCGAGCACGGCGTCCACATAGCGCGGCACCATGCCCACGCCGTGCGAGTCGTGGCCACTCAGGTTGGCCATGACCAGGTTGTCGGCCACCTGGGCCGCCTCGGCCGGGGCGCTGCCCGCTTTTTCGATGATGCGTGCAACTTTGGCGCGCAGGTCTTGTGCAGAAATCGTATGACTCATGGTTTCTTCCGGTTATCTTTGGGTCATTCCAGCCCTTCGACAAGCTCAGGGCGAACGGTTCAGGGCCTCGCCTGGCTCAGCCCGAATGGATTTGGCATTCACATCACGGCGCCGACCTGCCAGGGCACGAATTCGTTTTGCCCGTAGCCGTGGCGCTCGCTCTTGGTGGGCTCGCCCGAGGCCGCGGCCAGCATCATCTCGAAGATGCGCTGGCCCATCTCGGCGATGCTCACACCGCCGTCGACGATTTCGCCGCAGTTGATGTCCATGTCCTCTTCCTGCCGCTGCCACAGCGCGGTGTTGGTGGCGAGTTTCAGGCTGGGCGAGGGCGCGCAGCCGTAGGCGCTGCCGCGGCCGGTGGTGAAGCAGATCAGGTTGGCGCCACCCGCCACCTGGCCAGTGGCACTGACCGGGTCGTAGCCGGGCGTGTCCATGTAGACAAAGCCACGCGCCTTGACCGGTTCGGCGTATTCATAGACGGCCTGCAGGTTGCTGGTGCCGCCTTTGGCCACCGCGCCCAATGACTTTTCAAGGATGGTGGTCAGGCCGCCGGCCTTGTTGCCGGGCGAGGGGTTGTTGTTCATCTCGCCGCCGTTGGCTGCGGTGTACTGCTCCCACCAGTGGATGCGCTCGATCAGCTTGTGCGCCACCTCGGGCTTGACCGCGCGGCGCGTGAGCAGGTGCTCGGCGCCGTAAATTTCGGGCGTCTCGCTCAGGATGGCGCTGCCGCCGTGCTGCACCAGCAAATCCACCGCTGCCCCAAGCGCCGGGTTGGCGCTGATGCCCGAGTAGCCGTCGGAGCCGCCGCACTGCAGACCCACCACGAGGTGCTCGGCGCTGCAGGGCTCGCGTTTTACGGCGTTGGCCTTGGGCAGCATTTGTTCGATGAGCGCGATGCCTTTTTGCACCGTCTTGTGGGTGCCGCCGGTGTCCTGGATGTTGAACACCTGCAGGCTCTCGCCCTCGCGCAGGCTGCTGTGGGCCAGCCAGGTGTTGAGCTGGTTGGCTTCGCAGCCCAGGCCGACCACCACCACGCCCCAGAAGTTGGCGTGGCTGGCGTAGCCGGCCAGGGTGCGTTCGAGCAGTTTCAGGCCCAGGCCTTCGGTGTCCATGCCGCAACCGGTGCCGTGGGTCAGTGCCACCACGCCGTCGATATTCGGGAAGTTGGCCAGGGCCTGCGGGTTGGTGCGGCGCGAGAAGTGGTCGGCGATCGCGCGGGCGGCGGTGGCCGAACAGTTCACGCTGGAGAGCACGCCGATGTAATTGCGCGTGGCCACCCGGCCATCCGGCCGGCGGATGCCCATGAAGGTCGCCTGCTTTCGCGGCGCTTCGGGCTTCACGTCCTGACCGATGGCGTAGTCGCGCTCGAAGTTGCCTTTTTCCGGGCCCATGTTCAGGTTGTGCGTGTGCACATGCTCACCCGGTGCGATGGCCTGACTGGCAAAGCCGATGATCTGGTTGTAGCGGCGCACGGGCTCGCCCGCCGCGATGGCGCGGGTGGCGATCTTGTGGCCGGGCGGGATGAGGCCGCGCACGGCCACGCCGTCCACGGTGCTGCCGCTCATGAGTTGGCTGCGCGCGATGACGACATCGTCCAGGGGGTGCAGGCGAATGAAGGTGCTCATGGGTTTCCTCGGGGTTCTTGGTGTCCTTGGGTTTTGGGCCAGCTGGCATTGAAGCGCTCGTGCGACTGGTCCATGTGGTGCTGCATGGCCTGGCGCGCCGCCTCGGCATCGCCGGATTGCAGGGCGCTCAGGATGCGGCGGTGCTCTTCGATCGCACAGCGCCAGGAGTCAGGGGTTTCGAAGTAGTCCCCCAGCCGTTCAAAAAGCGGGCCTTTGCGGGCATCCCAGAACTGGGTGACGGTATCGGACAGCACCGCGTTGCCACAGGCCGCCGCCAGGGTGAGGTGAAAGGCGCGGTCGCCTTCGAGTGGTGCGCGTCCGGCATCGGCGTCCTGCGCCATGGCTTCGATGGCGTGCTGCAGGGTTTGCAGATGTGCGGGCTGCACGGCCAGCGCCGCCAGGGCCGCGATTTCGCCTTCGACCAGTCGCCGGGCGCGGATCACTTCGAGCGGGCCCCATTCGGTGGCGGCCACGGGCTGGCGTTCGGGGGCGGTGCGGGTGAGCACGTACACGCCCGAGCCGGTGCGCACCTCGACCCAGCCTTCGACTTCGAGCGCGATCAGCGCTTCGCGCACCGAGGGGCGGCTCACGCCCAGCTGGCTGGCGAGTTCGCGCTCTGCGGGCAGGCGGCTGCCGGGCGGGAATTCGCCCGAAGAGATCAGCTGGCGCAGCTGCTGCGCGATCTGCTGGTACAGGCGCTGGGCTTCAACGGCTTGGATGGGCACGGTGGATCCGGGTCTCAGGGTTTGCGAGAATTGGACAAGTGGTCAGACCAATTCAGAATGCCAGCAAGTTATCCGCCGCGCATCAGGCCAAACCCTGAATGTGCCCTTCCAGCCCTCACCTGCTGACAACGCACAAAAAGGCAGCCACCACATGAGACTTCAAGGCAAACACGCGGTCATTACCGCCGCAGGGCAAGGCATCGGCCGGGCCACTGCACTGGCCATGGCCAAGGAGGGCGCGCAGGTCTGGGCGACCGATGTCAATGCCGATCTGCTCAAGGCCTTCGAGGGCGAGAAGAACATCCGCACCGCGAAGCTGGATGTGCTGGACAAGGCAGCCATCCAGGCCTTTGTGAAGCAGGCCGGGCGCATCGATGTGCTGTTCAACTGCGCGGGCTTCGTGCACAACGGCACCATTGAACAGGCCACCGATGCCGACTGGGACTTTGCCTTCAACCTGAACGCACGTGCGCAGTTCTGGATGATCCAGGCCGTGCTGCCGGGCATGCTGGCGCAAGGCGGCGGCAGCATCATCAACATGGCCAGCGTGTGCTCGAGTGTGCGCGGCCTGCCCAATCGTTTCATCTACGGCGCCAGCAAGGCCGCCGTGATCGGCCTGACCAAGAGCGTGGCCGCCGACTACGTGGCGCGCGGCATCCGCTGCAACGCGATCTGCCCGGGCACCGTGGACACACCGTCGCTGCACGACCGCATCAATGCGCAGCCCGATCCGGTCGAAGCGCGCAAGAATTTCATCGCCCGCCAGCCCATGGGGCGACTGGCGCAGGCGCACGAAATTGCACCGATCGTGCTGTTCCTGGCGTCTGACGAATCGCAGTTCGCCACGGGCAACGCTTACATGGTCGATGGCGGCATGACGATTTGAGGAGACCCACATGAACCAACTCGACATGAAAGGCCGCCACGCGGTCATCACCGGCGGCGCCGCCGGACTCGGCTTTGCGATTGCGCAGCGCATGCTTGCTTCGGGCGCCACCGTGACCCTGTGGGACCGCGACGATGTGGCACTGGCCGGTGCCGCCAAGGCACTGGGTGCGGGCGTGCAGACGGTGCAAGTGGATGTGACGCGCCATGACAGCGTGGTGCAGGCTGTGGCGCAGACGGCACCCAAGGTCGATGCACTGGTCAACAGCGCCGGCATCACCGGCCCCAACACGCCGCTGGTGAACTACCCGGTGGATGCCTGGAACCAGGTGATGCAGGTGAACATCAACGGCATCTTCCATTGCTGCCGCGAGATCGTGCCCTTGATGCAACAGGCCGACTATGGCCGCATCGTCAACATCGCCAGCGTGGCCGGCAAGGACGGCAATCCTAACGCCAGCGCCTACAGCACCAGCAAGGCGGCTGTGATCGGCCTGACCAAATCGCTGGGCAAGGAGCTGGCCTCCACCGGCATTCGTGTCAACTGCGTGACCCCGGCGGCTGTAAAGACAGCGATCTTTGATCAAATGACGCCCGAGCACATCCAGTTCATGCTCTCCAAGATCCCGATGGGCCGCTTCGGCATGCCCGAAGAAATCGCGGCGATGGTGGCCTGGCTGTGCACCGAGGATTGCTCGTTTTCCACCGGAGCAGTGTTCGACCTGTCGGGCGGTCGCGCCACCTATTGATTGTTCTTTGTAGGAGCGCGCCTCTGCACTCCTGCTTCTACTGAAAGGAAACTTCATGAAACTCGTTCGTTATGGCCAGCCCGGCAAGGAAAAGCCCGGTCTCATCGATGCAGATGGCAAGCTGCGCGACCTCAGCGGCGTGATCGCTGACGTGACCCCCGAGCACCTGTCGGACAAGGCGCTGGCCAAACTGGCCAAGCTCAAGGCCGACAAGCTGCCGCTGGTCAAGGGCAAGAAGCGTTTCGGTCCGCCCGTCTCGCACACGGGCAAGTTCATCGCCATCGGCCTGAACTACGCCGACCATGCCGCCGAATCGAACATGCCGATCCCCAAGGAGCCGATCGTGTTCATGAAGTCCACCACCTGCATCCAGGGCCCGGACGACGATGTGATGCTGCCCAAGGGCTCCAAGAAGACCGACTGGGAAGTCGAACTGGGCATCGTGATCGGCACCCGCGCACGCTATGTGTCGCAAAAAGATGCCGTGAATTACGTCGCCGGCTACTGCACCGTCAACGATGTGAGTGAACGCGAGTACCAGCTCGAGCGCGGCGGTACCTGGGACAAGGGCAAGGGCTGCGACACCTTCGGCCCGATCGGTCCCTGGCTGGTCACCCGCGACGAAGTACCCAACCCCCAGAACCTGTCGATGTGGCTGGACCTCAACGGCGTGCGAATGCAAAACGGCTCCACCAAGACCATGATCTTCGGCGTGGCCAAGCTGGTGAGCTATGTGAGCCAGTTCATGACGCTCGAGCCGGGTGACATCATCACCACCGGTACCCCGCCGGGCGTAGGCATGGGCATCAAGAAAGACGGCAAGCCTGCACCCGTCTTCCTCAAACGCGGCGACGTCATGAAGCTGGGCATCGAAGGTTTGGGCGAGCAGACCCAGAAGGTTGTGGCCTTCAAGCTCTGACGTCCATCCCGCGCACCCTGGGCTTGTGAAAAGGCATGGGGTGTGGCCTCTTTTCTCGGGATTTACCCTCAAATCCTGCGGAAAACGCTTGCTGAAAGCGGAAATCGTGCAAAATAGAACGGTCGTTCTATTTTGCACGCCATGAACCTCCGCAAGCTTTCCTCCCCATCCAAGCTGGCCGCTGTCGCGCCTGAACCGGGCAAGCGTGCCCTGCTCAAGGGGCAGCAGACCAAGGCCGCCATTGTCGAGGCCGCATTGGGCCTGGCTGCGCAGATCGGCCTCGAAGGCCTGTCGATCGGCGCGCTCGCCGAGATCACCGGCATGAGCAAGTCGGGCGTGTTCGCCCACTTCGGTTCGCGCGAAGAATTGCAAATCACCGTCATCCGCGAATACCACGAACGCTTCGAGCGCGAGGTGTTTTACCCGGCCTTGCAGGCGCCACGAGGCATTCCACGCCTGCAGGCCCTGTTCGACAACTGGATGCTGCGCACCACAACCGAAATCGACTCGGGCTGCATCTATATCAGTGGCGCCGTGGAATTTGACGACCGGGCCGGCCCGGTGCGCGATGCGCTGGTGTCGACGGTGACCACCTGGCAGACCGCCGTGCGCCGAGCGGTGGAGCAGGCGCAGGAAGAAAAGCACCTGGCACGCGAGGTGGACCCGATGCAGATTGCCTTTGAGATCCACGGCCTGATCCTGGCGCTGCATTACGAAGCCCGCTTCCTGAAAGTGCCCGGTGCCGCAGAGCGTGCTCGCCAGGGCTTTGCCCGCATTCTGGAGCGTTACCGAACGCCGGACCAGGCGCCGCAACGCAAGCGCTGAATTTCATCCTTTTCCATCTGAGACCCATTCGCGAGGACCACCATGCCCATCTACAACCCGCCCCTGCGTGACATGCAATTCGTGCTGCACGAGCTGCTTGATGTGAGCGGCGCACTCAAGGCCATGCCCAAACATGCCGATGTGGATGCCGACACCATCAATGCCGTGCTCGAGGAAGGCGGCAAATTTGCCGCCGAAGTGGTGTTTCCGCTCAACATCAGCGGTGACCAGCAGGGCTGCAAGCTTGACCGCGACACGCACGAGGTCACGCCGCCCGATGGCTTCAAGGCCGCTTATGACCAGTATGTGGCCGGTGGCTGGCCCGCACTCAGCTGTGACCCGGAATACGGCGGCCAGGGCCTGCCCTTTGTGGTCAACCAGTGCTTTTACGAGATGCTCAACTCGTCCAACCAGGCCTGGACCATGTATCCGGGTTTGAGTCATGGTGCCTACGAGTGCCTGCACGCACACGGCACGCCCGAACAGAAGGCCACCTACCTGCCCAAACTCACCAGCGGCGAGTGGACCGGCACCATGTGCCTGACCGAGCCGCACTGCGGCACCGACCTGGGCCTGCTGCGCACCAAGGCCGAGCCTCAGCTTGACGGCACCTACCGCATCACCGGTCAGAAGATTTTCATCAGCGCCGGGGAACACAATCTGGTGCCCAACATCGTGCACCTGGTGCTGGCGCGTCTGCCCGATGCGCCGCCCGGCTCCAAAGGCATCAGTCTCTTCCTCGTGCCCAAGTTCCATGTCAATGCCGATGGGTCCCTCGGCGAGCGCAATGGCATTTACTGCGGTGGTCTGGAACACAAGATGGGCATTCACGCCAACGCCACCTGCCAGATGGTGCTCGACGGTGCTGTCGGCACGCTGGTGGGCCAGCCGCACAAGGGTCTGGCCGCCATGTTCGTGATGATGAACGCGGCTCGCCTGGGCGTGGGCAACCAGTCCCTGGGCCTGACCGAAGTGGCCTACCAGAACGCGCTGGCCTACGCCAAGGACCGCGTGCAGATGCGCTCGCTCTCAGGTGTGAAGGCGCCGGGCAAACCGGCCGATCCGATCATCGTTCACCCCGATGTGCGCCGCATGCTGCTCACCGCCAAAGCTTATGCCGAAGGCGGCCGCGCCCTGGCCTGCTACGGCGCACTGCTGCTGGACCAGGAACTCAACCACCCCGATGAAGCGCAACGCAAGGACGCCGCAGAATTGCTGGCCCTGCTCACGCCCATCATCAAGGCCTTCATCACCGACAACGGTTTTGATGCGGCAGTTCAGTGCCAGCAGGTGTACGGGGGCCACGGCTTCATCAAGGAATGGGGCATGGAGCAGTTCGTGCGCGATGCCCGCATCAACATGATCTACGAAGGCACCAACACCATCCAGTCGCTGGACCTGCTCGGCCGCAAGGTGCTGGGCAACAACGGTGCGAGCCTCAAGAAATTCGGCGCCCAGGTGGAGGCCTTCATTCGCGCTGAAATGGCCAACGAGGCCATGGGTGAATTCGTCAAGCCGCTGGCCGATCTGGGCGGCAAGATCACCCAGCTGACAGGCGAAATCGGCATGAAAGCCATACAAAACGCCGACGAGGTGGGCGCCGCCGCGGTGGACTACCTGCGCGTGGTGGGGCACATGGTCTATGGCTACTTCTGGGCCCGCATGGCACAGGTGGCACTGGAAAAGATCGCTCAGGCCGAAGAAGAGGCACAACGCCCTGATCCGTTCTATGTGGGCAAGGTGCAGACGGCGCGCTTTTATTTCACCCGCCTGATGCCCGAAACGTCGAGCCTGATGCGCCGCATCCGCGCGGGCAGCGATGTGCTGCTGGACACCGATGCCGCTTTGGCCTGAAGCCATTGAGGAGAAATGACATGCGCAAGACCCTGATGTGGTGTGGCCTGCTGGCCGCTGGCGTGGCCCATGCCCAGATGAGCCCGATCGGCCTGTGGCAAAGCATTGACGATGGCAATGGCCAGCCCAAGGCGGAAATCTCGATTGCCCAGCGTTCCGATGGCGGCCTGACCGGCAAGGTCGAGCGCTCGCTGCTGGTGAATTCGACGACCGACACGAACTGTGTGCTGTGCAGCGACGACCGCAAGAACCAGCCCAAGGTCGGACTGGAGATCATCCGCGGTGGCAAGAAGGCCGAGGGCAAGGACGTCTGGGAAGGCGGCAAGATCCTCGATCCGGAAAACGGCAAGGAGTACAGTCTGCGACTGACGCCGATCGACGGTGGTCGCAAACTTGAAGTGCGCGGCTACATTGGCGCGCCCATCCTGGGCCGCACCCAGGTCTGGAACCGCATCCGCTGAAACCATGAATCGCTCGGGCTGAGCCTGTCGAAGCCCATTCCTTGCCGTTTGGACCGAGCTTGTCAAAGTCCTCTGGAGAACTTAAAACATGTCCGACATCCTGAATCACATCGACGCCGGGGTCATGACCCTGACCTTCAACCGGCTGGACAAGAAAAACTCGATCACCAGCGACATGTACGCGCAGCTTGCCGACGGCATCGAGCAGGCCAAAAACAACGCCAGCGTGCGTGTGGTGGTGATCCAGGGCCACGAGACCATCTTCAGCGCCGGTAACGACATCGGAGATTTCCTCAACAAACCACCGTCCACGCAGGACTCGCCGGTGTTCCGCTTTTTGCGCGGCATCGCCACTTTCGAGAAGCCGCTGATCGCTGCGGTGGCGGGGCCGGCGGTGGGCATCGGCACCACGCTGCTGTTCCATTGCGATCTGGTCTATGCCGGTGACAATGCGGCGTTTTCCATGCCCTTTGTGAACCTGGGCCTTTGTCCTGAAGCGGCGTCCAGCCTGCTGGTGCCGCGCATGTTCGGCTACCACCGCGCCGCCGAAGCCCTGTTGCTGGGCGAGCCCTTCTTTGCCGAAGCCGCGCAGGAAGTGGGCCTGGTCAACCGCGTGCTGCCCCCGACCGAGGTCAACGCCTATGCGCAGGCACAGGCGAAAAAGCTCGCAGCCAAGCCTTTGAGCTCTCTGGTCGAGACCAAGCGCCTCATGAAAGACGGTCAGCAGGCCGAGGTGCTGGCGCAGATGGCTGCCGAAGGGCAGAGCTTTGGCCGCATGCTGCATGAGCCCGCAGCACGCGAAGCTTTTGGTGCTTTCATGGAGAAGCGCAAACCGGACTTCAGCAAAGTCTGAAAGCCCTTCGGCCGCAGGGGCGGCCTCCTACAATGTGTGCATGACGCCCCGACACCCTGTGCCTGTTGTCTTCGAGCCCGAATACCTCGAAGGCTTTCGCCAGATCTTTGAAGAAAAGATCGTCTTCAACCAAACCCTGGGCCTGAAACTGACCCGCATCGAGCCGGGGCGTGTGCAGGCACGCATCGACATGCGCGAGGCGCTGGTGGGGCACTTCGCCTACAACCGCATCCACGGCGGTGTGATCAGCGCGGCGCTGGACGCCATCGGCAGTGCGGCCGTGATGGCCGCGGCCGCCGCCAAGCACATGGACGAGCCCCCCGCCAAACGGCTGGAGCGTTTTGCCAAGCTGGGCACCATTGATCTGCGCATCGATTACTTGCGTCCGGGCATCGGCGAGTTTTTCACCATCGACGCGCATTGCCTGCGCGTGGGCTCACGTGTGGGCACGGCCCGCATGGACTTCTGCGGCCCCGATGGCACATTGATGTCAGCGGGCGCAGCCGCTTACATCGTTTCCTGATTTCAGTGGCTGCGGCCGCTGCGGTACATGCCGTGCGTCTTGCGGCTGAGCACACCCTGTGCGGCCAGCTTGCTCATGGACGGGCTGGCATGGGCGTGGGTGATGGCCAGGCCCAGCGCGTCGGCGGCGTCCTGGCGCGGCGCTGCAGGCAGCTGCAGCAGGCGTTTGACCATTTCCTGAATTTGGGATTTGGCGGCGCGGCCGTGGCCTGTGACGGCCTGCTTCATCTGCAGCGCGGTGTATTCGGCCACCGCCAGATTGCATGACACCAGCGCGGTGACGCAACAGCCCCGCGCCTGGCCCAGCATGAGCGAGGCCTGGGGGTTGACGTTCATGAAGGTGATTTCGACCGAGGCCACATCGGGCTGGTAGCGGGCGTGGATTTCGCGGATGCCGTCGTAGATGACCTTCAGCCGCGCGGGCAGGTTGCCCATTTCGCCCTTGGTGGTCTCGATCACGCCGCTGGCCACGTAAGCCAGTTTCGATCCGCTCATGTCGATCACGCCAAAGCCGGTGGTCTGCAGGCCCGGGTCGATGCCGAGGATGCGCACGGTACCGCTGGTGGCAGGTGTGCTCATGGCAGCACCACGCTGTTCATGCGGGCCATGATCACCTCGGAGCGTTCGGCCAGATAGGGCGACTGCGGCAGTTTCTCGAAATACCGCGGGCGCGGCAGCATCACCGCCAGACGCGCCGCTTCCCAGGCGTTGAGCTGGGCAGCCGGTTTGCGGAAATAGTGTTGCGCAGCGGCCTGCGCACCAAACACGCCTTCTCCCCATTCCACGCTGTTGAGGTAAATCTCGAGGATGCGGCGTTTGGGCAGACAGGCTTCGAGCATGAGGGTGATCACCATCTCCTGGCCTTTGCGCAGCATGTTGCGCTCGCCCGAGAGGAACAGGTTTTTCGCCAGTTGCTGCGTGATGGTGGAGCCACCGACGACCTTGGCTTGTGGTGCAGGTTGGTTGGGGCGCCGGTTGGCCTGTTTTTCGGCCCTTGCCTGGGCCTGGGCATTCTTGTCCCAGGCTTTCTCCACCGCATCCCAGCGGATGCCGCCGTGGCTGACGAAGGCGTCGTCTTCCGATGCAATGACTGCGCGTTGCAGGTGTTTGGAGATGGCCGGCAGGTTCTGCCATTCCTGACGCCAGGGCAGGCGGTGATCACGCGACAGCACTTGCCAGATCTGGGTGCGTTCAAAGCTGGTGGACTCGGGGGCCAGCCAGTTCATGCCCAGCACGCGCAACACAAAGAACAGCTGCAGGCACAGGGCAGCCAGCAGGCACAGCACGAACCATTGGCGCAGGGCTTTCATGCAGGTCACTCCTGGCGTGGCGACAACATGCGGGTGCGCAGGCTGTTGTCCCGCGCAAAACGGAAGCGGCTCACCACCACGATCTGATCGGCTTGCCGGCGCATCCGGGCACTGAACGGGTCAAAGGGCGCGCTGCTGCGCACGATCGCGACAGCGCGCTCGTCAAGCAAAGGGTTCCCCGATGATTCGGCGATTTCGGTGGACAGCAACTGCCCCAGGCTGTCGATGGTGATGACCATGATCAGTTTGCCATACAGCTTTTGTCCTGCAGCTTGCGGGAAATGCTGAGTCCCTTGCAGCTCAATGGTGCGGCGCAGCTTGTCGTAATACAGCGCGTAAGGCGTTTCTTCGGTGGCCGGGCTGATGTAGCGTTTGCGAGGCGCCCCCTGTGTGGCCTGAACACGCTGTTCGATGGCGGCCAGTTGTCGGGACAGCTGGCGTTTGCGTTGCTCGCGCGCTTCTTCGCGGGGACCGCGGGGGGTATCACCCGCTTCCTGTTGTTCGAGCTGGGCCAGTTCTTGCTTGAGCACACTCAGCAGCATCATTTGCTGCATCTTCAGGGTCTCGATCTTGCGCTGCGATTCGCTCATGTCCGAGCCCTCATCCTCGGTGGGCTGGGGGGGCAGTGGAGACGAGGACAGCACCACCTGTGGAATTTCCCCACCACCGGCCAGACGTCGCTGTGCCAGGGCCTGGGGCTTGTCAGGGCGCTCGTTGCTTTCAGCGTTGACCAGCGTCACTTCAAGCGGCGTGTCCTGGAACACCCGCTGATAGGCCTGTGGGGCGGCGATTCGGAAAGTCAGCAGGCTCAGGTGAATGAGCAACGACAGGCCCAGTGTCCACATCAACAGGCGATGTGGCCGCAGGCGGGCTTGCAGGGCAGACCAGGACATGGCGCGATTTCAGCTGGCCGATGGGGACGTTTCGTTCAGGTCCACCGCAATCTGCAGAGGGCCGGCGCTCTCGGTGTCGTCTTCTTCGCCTTCTGCTTCGACACCGCTGGCCTGGGCATCCAGCTGGGCAATCACGGTGCCGCTGACATCGAGCGCCATCAGATCGATGTCGCCGAGTCTGACGCGCACTTTCGTGCCACGTGGCAGACCCTGCGCTCCCATCACGGAGAAGACCAGCGGCAAGGTTTCGGCACGCACCAGCCAGGCGCCGCCCGCGGCCTCCTTGACGAGGGTGGCGTCGAGCTCGGTGATGCCCTGCTGCTGCAGGTGGCGCAGCGTCCAGTAGCGTTCCATGCCTGATTGCACCGCGTTGTAGCCGCTGTAGGCGGCATCAAAGGCGCTGATGACCGAGAACAGCTCGGCGTCCTTGGGTTTGAACGGCGCGGCCAGCGCGGCCGTGGCGCCATGGCGTGCGCAGGCAATGATCTGCCACTGGTTGACCAGGTCGGTGTAGCGGCGCAGCGGCGAGGTGCTCCAGGCGTAGCTGGGCACGCCGATGCCGGCGTGCGGCAGCGCCTTGGTGCCCATGCGCACTTTCACGCCCGGGGCCAGACTGGCCTGGCTGCGGTAGATGCCGGGCACGCCAAGCTGGGCCAGCCACTGGCCCCAGGTGCTGTTGGCCAGGATCATGGCCTCGGCCACCATCAGATCCAGCGGTGCGCCGCGCTGGCGCACGCCGATCAGGACGGTTTCCTCGCCCGTGGGCGGGGTGTCGTTGCTGGCGCGGTCGAGCTTGAAGCTGTAGTCCGGACGGTTGAAGGTCTCAGGCTTGCCGCGCACCACTTCGCGCCGCGCCTTGAGCGTCTGCGCCAGGCGCCAGAAGAAGCCCAGCGTGGCGCGGCTGACGGGCACATCGGCGTGGTCGGTGTTGTCCTCGCCTTCGAGCCATTCGCGGGTGATGCGGTCGTCGAGCTGGTCGTGGCGCAGGTTGACCACGATGGGTACGCGCTCAAGCCGGGTCTCGGTTTTCTGGATCTCGAGATCGGCTTCGCTGAAGGTCACGTACAGCGACACCGCAGGACACGCCTGGCCTTCGCTCAGGGTGTAGTTCTGCACCACGGCATCGGGCAGCATGGTGATCTTGTAGCCCGGCATGTAGACGGTAGACAGGCGCTGGCGGCCCACCTGGTCGATGGCACTGCCCGGCTGCACGGCCAGGCCGGGCGCGGCGATGTGGATGCCCACGGTGACGGTGCCGCTGCCCAGGCCCTGCAGCGAGAGGGCATCGTCGATTTCGGTGGTGTGCGAGTCGTCAATGGAGAACGCCTGCACCTCGGCCAGCGGCAGTTCGTCGGTGATGGCCGGAGCCTGCAACTGCGGGAAGCCTGTACCTTTGGGAAACCACTCGAACAGGAATCGTTGCCAGTGGAAGTCCCAGGGCGAGTCGATGGCGCCGGCCTGCTGCAGCAGGTCCAGTGGCGCTTTCTGGCTGGCCTTGCTGGCTTCGACCACGGCCTTGTATTCGGGGGCGTTCTTGTCGGGCCTGAACAGGATCTTGTAGAGCTGCTCGCGCACGGGCGCGGGGCACTGGCCATGGATCAGCTCTTGTGACCAGGCCTCGATCTGGGCCTGGATCTGTTTTTTCTTTTCGATGGCGGCCAGAGCCTGCTGCACGATCTCGGCAGGGGCCTTGCGGAACCGGCCTTTGCCGGCACGGCGGAAATAATGCGGCGCCTCAAAGAGGCGCAGCAGCGCGGCGGCCTGCTGAACCGGGGTGGTGTTGGCAGAAAAATAGTCGGCGGCCAGGTCGGCGAAGCCGAATTCTTCTTCTGGCGCAAACTCCCAGGCCAGATCCAGCTCGATGGTCTGCGCCAGTTCGCCAGCCTCGGCCAGCAGCGCGGCAGGGGCGGGTTTGTCGAACTTGAGCAGTATCTGCGCGGCCTTGACCTTGACCCGCTTGCCGGAATCCAGCTCCACCTGGGCAGAGGCCTCGGCTTCGGACATGACCCTCCCGGCCATGAACTTGCCGGCTTCTTCGAATAAAACGTACATCGCGTGATTTTCCCATGGCCATGGCTGACCATGAGAGCCGTCTTCTTTTTCTTGTCTCTGTATGTAGGAGCGAGCCCCTGCTCGCGAACCGTATTCCATGGCTGTATCTGTCGCGAGCAGGGGCTCGCTCCTACCGACTCAGACGAGGAGTGACATCTGTTGGTCGCACTTCAGCGGGCAAGACCGAGAAATTCGAGAATTTCAGGCAGGTAGAGCTCGAAATCGCTGATCGCATGGTCGCTGCCTTCGATCAGGCGCACGCGGTCCTGCCCATAGGCGTCCCGCATTTCCCGCCAGTCCAGCACTTCGTCGCCCTTGGCAATCACGGCCAGGGTCGCCGGCTTGTGGCGCGCGGGCGTGGCTTCGAGGGCCTGGAGTTCATCGATGAATCCAGCGTCGAAATGGATGCGCTGGTTCGGGTCGTGCCAGGCCGGGTGCTCGCCGATGTAGCTGGCCAGATCGCGTGCCGGATGAACGGCCGGGTTGAGCAGCACCACCGGGTAGCCGATCTGTCGGGCGAGCACAGCCGCATAAAACCCGCCCAGTGAAGAGCCGAGGATGGCCATGCGCTGGTGTGGCCAGTCGGCAATGCCCCGCTCAATGAGGGCGATGGCTTGGGCGGGTGAAGGCGGCAGTTGCGGGCACCACCACTGCGGCGCATGAGACAGCCCGGCCACGGCGCGGGCCATGCGTTGCGCTTTGAAGGACTGTGGCGAGGAACGAAAGCCGTGCAGGTACAACAGGTGGGTCGGCGGCAAGGTCATGGGCCGATCGTAAGCGACGCCGGTTTCGGGCGCGGGGGATAATCCAGTCATGGTTGCCGTGATTCAAAAAAACAGCCTGTGGAGGCGTTTCCTGTACCTGGTTGAAGGCTTCGACGGGCCGTTGGCGTTCGCCGTCTTTCTGCTGGCCTGTGCGGGCATGACGGTGATGTATTCCTCGGGCTTTGACCATGGCACACGCTTTGTGGACCATGGCCGCAACATGCTGATTGCGGGTTTCATCATGTTTGCGGTGGCCCAGATCCCGCCCCAGAAGCTCATGTCGCTGGCGGTGCCGCTCTACACGGTCGCAGTGGCCTTGCTGCTGGCGGTGGCGCTGTTTGGCATCACCAAGAAAGGCGCGCGGCGCTGGGTGAATGTGGGGGTGGTGATCCAGCCCAGCGAAATCCTCAAGATCGCGATGCCACTGATGTTGGCCTGGTGGTTCCAGAAACGCGAAGGGCAGCTGCGGCCTCTGGACTTCACGGTGGCCGGTGTGTTGCTGGCGGTCCCCGTGGGTCTCATCATGAAGCAGCCCGATCTGGGCACGTCCTTGCTGGTGCTGGCGGCGGGTCTGTCGGTGATCTTTTTTGCGGGCCTTAAATGGCGCTGGATCCTGCCGCCGGTGCTGGTCGGTCTGGTCGGCTTGGTCGTTCTGGTGCTGATGGAGCCAACGTTGTGCGCCGACGGGGTGGACTGGAAGGTGCTGCACGAGTATCAGCGTCAGCGCGTATGCACCTTGCTGGACCCCACGCGCGACCCGCTGGGCAAAGGGTTTCACATCATTCAGGGCATGATCGCCATTGGCTCGGGTGGTTTTTGGGGCAAAGGCTTCATGCAGGGCACGCAGACCCACCTGGAATTCATCCCGGAGCGCACCACCGATTTCATCTTTGCCGCTTATGGCGAGGAGTTTGGGCTGGTCGGTAACCTTTTCCTGATCTCGTCCTTCGCATTCCTGATCTGGCGAGGTCTGCGCATCGCCAGCGAGGCGCCCACGCTGTTCACCCGCCTGCTGGCCGGGAGCATGAGCACGATTTTCTTTGTCTATGCCTTTGTCAACATGGGCATGGTCAGCGGCATCCTGCCGGTGGTCGGCGTACCGCTGCCCTTCATCAGCTATGGCGGCACGGCCATGGTCACGCTCGGTCTGGCGCTGGGCATCCTGATGTCGATTGCCAAATCCAAGCAGCTGGTGCAGACCTGATTTGCCTGGTGTGAGCCCGTGCACCGGCAAGGGCTCGTGTGTCTGCCTAGAATGAACCCCATGATCTCGCGCGAACCCACCCTTGAACGCCTGGCCACGGCCAAATCCCTGCTGCTCGACCCTTTTGGTTTGGACGAGGGGCATCTGAGTCGCGCCCTCGCTGCCATCAAGACCCACCAGGTCGACGACGCCGATCTGTATTTCCAGTACACCCGCACCGAAGGCTGGAGTCTGGAGGAGGGCATCGTCAAGACCGGCAGTTTCAGCATCGATCAGGGCGTGGGCGTGCGCGCGGTGGCGGGCGAGAAAACCGCGTTTGCCTACTCGGATGACATTTCCGAAGCCTCGCTGATGGACGCGGCCGCTACGGTGCGCGCAATCGCCGCAGCATCGCAGAACAAACGCAGCAAGGTCCCGGCCCGCAAGGTCTCGGCCAGCCGCTCGCTCTACCCTTCGCTGGACCCGATGTCCACGCTGGACAGCACGGCCAAGGTCAAGCTGCTGGAGAAGGTCGAAAAACTCGCCCGCGCCAAAGACCCACGCGTCGTACAGGTCATGGCCGGCATGGCCACCGAATACGACGTGGTGCTGGTGGCCCGCGCCGATGGCACGCTGGCGGCCGATGTGCGTCCCTTGATCCGCCTGTCGGTGTCGGTGATCGCTGAGCAGAACGGCCGCCGCGAAGCCGGCAGCAGTGGCGGCGGTGGTCGCTTTGGTCTGGCGTATTTCGACGACGCGATGGTTGAAACCTATGTGGACGAAGCCGTGCATGCGGCGCTCACCAACCTGGACGCACGCCCCGCACCCGCTGGCGAGATGACGGTGGTGCTGGGCTCGGGCTGGCCCGGCGTGCTGCTGCACGAGGCGGTGGGCCACGGTCTGGAGGGCGACTTCAACCGCAAGGGCTCGAGCGCGGTCAGTGGCCGCATTGGCCAGCGTGTGGCGGCCAAGGGCGTGACGGTGCTCGACGATGGCACCATCGCCGACCGCCGCGGTTCGCTCAATGTGGACGACGAGGGCCACGCCAGCCAGAAGAACGTGCTGATCGAGGACGGCATCCTGCGCGGCTACATCCAGGACGCGATGAACGCGCGCCTGATGGGCGTCAAGCCCACCGGCAACGGCCGCCGCGAAAGCTACGCCCATGTGCCCATGCCTCGCATGACCAACACCTACATGCTGGGCGGCGACAAGGATCCGCAGGAGATCGTGGCCAGCATCAAGAAGGGCCTGTATGCGACCAACTTCGGTGGTGGCCAGGTGGACATCACCAGCGGCAAGTTCGTGTTCTCGGCCAGCGAAGCCTATTGGGTGGAGAACGGCAAGATTCTTTATCCGGTGAAAGGCGCGACGCTGATCGGCAGCGGGCCGGAGTCGCTCAAGAAGATTTCGATGATCGGCAACGACATGCGCCTGGACTCCGGTGTGGGCACCTGCGGCAAGGAAGGACAGAGCGTGCCGGTGGGCGTGGGGCAGCCGACCTTGCGGATCGACGGGCTCACGGTTGGCGGGACGGTTTGACGGGTTTCTCCGTTGGGGGAGCCTCTGTGCGGGCGCGGTGAGGGCGTCTCCCTGCTCCTCATGATGCGGGTACGCATAAATCGTCGCATGAGATCGGAAG
>CAXRGK010000153.1:0-4077 GCA_964230145.1 Burkholderiaceae bacterium
GGCAACTGCTCGCTGGAAGAGATCGTGATGGCGGTCAAGACCCGGCGCGACTACTTCGGCCTGGACGTCGGCGTCGACACTTCGCAGATCGTGCCGGCCTCGCGCATGGTCAGCCAGACCACCGGGTTTGTGGTGCAGCCCAACAAGGCGGTGGTGGGGGCGAATGCCTTTGCGCATGCCAGCGGCATCCACCAGGACGGCGTGCTCAAGGCGCGCGACACCTACGAGATCATGCGCGCGGAGGACGTGGGCTGGAGCGCCAACAAGATCGTGCTGGGCAAGCTCAGCGGTCGCAACGCCTTCAAGCAGCGCCTGCAGGATCTGGGCGTGGAGCTGGAGAGCGAAACCGAAATCAACAACGCCTTCACCCGCTTCAAGGAACTGGCCGACCGCAAGAGCGAGATTTTTGACGAGGACATCCTCGCACTGGTCAGCGACGAGAGCGTGACCAGCGAAAAGGAGCAGTACGGCTTCGTTTCCCTTTCGCAACGCAGTGAAACCGGCGAGCAACCGCAGGCCACCATCGTGTTCACGGTCGACGGCAAGGAAGTCAAGGGTGAATCCACCGGCAACGGCCCGGTCGATGCCTCTCTCAAGGCCATCGAGTCACATGTGAAGAGTGGTGCTGAAATGGTGCTTTATTCGGTCAATGCCATCAGCGGCTCGACCGAAAGCCAGGGCGAGGTGACGGTTCGCCTGCAAAACAGTGGCCGCGTGGTCAATGGCGTCGGTGCCGACCCGGACATCGTCGTGGCTTCTGCCAAGGCTTATCTGAGTGCTCTGAACAAGCTCCAAAGCAAGGCCGACCGGGTGGCTGCACAGGGCTGACCTGACCCGCACCGGACTTTGCACGGTGCTTCAACGAAGTCGCGCAAGTGATTGATCTTGCGTGACTTTTTTTTCACGTGTACACTTCAAAAAGTTTTATTGAATTTGTCATCTTTTTGCATGTCGCTGTTTGATTTTGCCCGTCATTCGAATACCTTGGCCCAGCTGTTGATCGGCGGTGTTCTGGGGGTTTGTGTCAGCCTGCCCATGGCTTCGTCCTCGTGGGCACAAAGTGACGCTGGCCACAAGCGCACGTCGGTATCTGCCAAGAAGAAAGTGGCCAAATCGGCGACGCAAAACCGCAGTCCGCGCATTGCCCGTGCAAGCAAGGCTGCACCAGCCATTGCTGGCCGCCCGTCCTATGGACAAATGGCTGGCTTGCACGCCGTCAACGACCCCCTGGATCTGCGTTCCAGTGTCGCCCTGGTGATCGATCAGGACACCAACGAAGTTCTGCTGCGCAAGAACGACCAGGCGGTGCTGCCAATTGCCTCTTTGACCAAGCTGATGACGGGCCTGGTGATTGCCGAAGCGCGGCTGCCGATGTCTGAACTCATCACCATTACCCAGGACGACGTGGACACCGAAAAGGGCAGCAGCTCCCGTCTGGCGGTGGGTTCGGTGCTCTCCCGTGGCGATCTGCTGCATCTGGCGCTGATGTCCAGCGAAAACCGTGCAGCCCATGCGCTGGGCCGGACCTTCCCGGGCGGGCTCGACAATTTCGTGGGGCGCATGAACGCACGTGCCCAGATGCTCAACATGCGAGACACCCGCTATGTCGAGCCGACAGGGCTGTCCAGCCGCAACCAGTCCAGCGCGCACGATCTGGCCACCCTGGTTGCTGCCGCCTACAAAGAGCCGGTGCTTCGTGAACTGTCCACTTCACCCGGCCGCGAGATCGAAGTCGGTCGCCGCACACTGCAATACAACAACACCAATCGGCTGGTCAAGAGCCCCCAATGGGATATCGGTCTGCAGAAGACGGGCTACATTTCCGAGGCCGGCCAGTGTCTGGTCATGCAAGCCCAAGTGGCAGGCCGCAAGCTGATCATGGTGTTCCTGGATTCTGCCGGCAAGCTCAGCCGGATTGCAGATGCCGAGCGGGTGCGTCGCTGGCTCGAAACCTCCGGTCGCCCAACAACCGCCAGCCATCCGATCATTGCCCGCCAAGGTTAATGCGATGATAAAAAACCGCCCGATCCAAATCGGGCGGTTTTTTTTATTGCGGGTTTTCAGCTGTGTGAGGGCTTGTAGCCGAGGGACGCTGAAATCTGTTCGGTGGTGGCTTGCAGCTTCGCCAGCCATTCTTCGTCCAGCCGATCTGCCGGTGCCGAGATCGACAGACCTGCCAATAACTTGCCCTGGTCATCGTAGATGCCTGCGGCAATGCAGCGCACGCCCATTTCCAGCTCTTCGTTGTCACGGGCCATGCCGTACTGGCGCACGCGGGAGAGTTCACGCTCCAGCACAGGCAGCTGAGTGATGCTGTTGCGGGTGTGGCCGGACAGCCCGGTACGCGTGGCATAAGCGCGAACCCGGACCGGATCGTCTGCTGCGAGGAACAGCTTGCCAACCGAGGTCAGGTGCAGCGGAGCGCGAGCGCCAATGGCGCGCACCACCTGCATGCCCGAACGCTCGCTGTAGGCGCGTTCGATGTAGACGATTTCGTCACCTTGCCGCACGCTCAGGTTGACGGGTTGCTGGATCAGTTTGTGCAGTTCACGCATCGGGGCCAGTGCGGCGTCGCGCACATTCAGGCGGCCCTTGACCAGGTTGCCCAGCTCCAGCAGGCGCATGCCCAGGCGATAACTGCCCGCTTCAGGCCGGTCCACAAAACGGCCTACCGTCAGGTCGTTGAGGATGCGGTGCGCGGTCGAAGGATGCAGTCCGGTTTTTTCGCTGATTTCCTTGAGGGAAATGGCATCTTCGCGGCTGGCCAGCACATCGATCAGGGTGAACATGCGTTCGATCACCTGGATGGTCGGCGTGGCTGAAACGGCGTTGTCGGCTTTTCTCATGGGACTGCTGGAAGAAAAGGTGATTTTATGTCGGGCGGATTCAAATCTGAAGTGCAACACCTGATCCGTTAAGGTCAGCCGATGCACACAAGCCCCAGAAGATACAAGCAACTGCAACCGGAAGATCGCATGACGATCGCCAGCCTCAAGCAGCAGAACTACAGCATTCGGCAAATCGCCAGCATGCTGCAACGCTCAGCTTCGACTGTCAGCAGGGAGCTATCGCGTAACAGCGAACAAGGCTCCTACGCCAGTGTCAGTGCCCAGCAAAGCTGTCGCCAGCGCCGTTGTCAAAGCCGTCCTGCCCGTAAACTGCATCCACAGTCCGTCTTGTTTGGCATGGTGCGCACTTTGCTGTGCTCACGCTGGTCGCCAGAGCAAATCGCCCTGACGTTGGCGCGGCTGTTTCCCAAAGGGCATGAGCTGCGCGTGTCACACGAAACCATCTACAACTGCATCTACGCCCAACCGGTGGGCGAGTTGCGCAAGGAGCTGATCGCCAACTTGCGCCAGGCCCGCAACAAGCGCACACCGCGCAGCAAGGGCCAGGACAGGCGAGGGCAGATTCCGGACATGCTGAGCATCCATGTGCGCCCACCCGAGGTCGAGGACCGGCAGTTTCCCGGCCACTGGGAGGGCGATCTCATCAAAGGCGAGGGCAATGCCAGCGCCGTGGGCACCCTGGTCGAACGTACCAGCCGATTGCTCATGCTGGTCAAGTTGCCGCATCCCAAGCCCGCCAGCGCGGCCCATGTGCTGCAAGCCTTCACGGACAAGTTGTGTGCCATTGCCCAGCCCATGCGCAAGACGCTCACCTACGACCAGGGCAAGGAGATGGCGCTGCACAAACAACTGACCGCCAACACCGGCATGGCCGTGTACTTTTGCGATCCGCACAGCCCATGGCAAAGAGGCAGCAACGAGAACACCAACGGGCTGGTGCGCCAGTATCTGCCCAAAGGCACCGATCTGTCGGGCTACACCCAGGAACAACTGGACGCCATCGCCGATGAAATCAACAACCGACCACGCAAAGGGCTGGGAGTACGATCACCCTTGGCGGTCTACCGGGAGTTGCTCTTGAACTCCTCTCAACAATCCACCCTCATCCATTAACCCAATGGGTGTTGCACTTCAGATTTGAATCCGCCCTGTAATTCTCGGTGCCTGTGCGCATAAATCACACGTTTTTGAAGTGGTTCCTGATACTTTTTCCGTAAGTGCCTCTAAG
>CAXRGK010000154.1:0-4082 GCA_964230145.1 Burkholderiaceae bacterium
CTATGACCGTGTGGTGCCCACCAGGGGCTATTCGACACTGTTGGTCCTCACTGTCGGGGCGCTGCTGGGCATTGGGCTGGAGTTGCTGCTCAAGCAAGTGCGTGCGCATCTGGTGGACCGGGCCTGCAAGATGATCGACCAGGAATTATCGGCGGTGTTTTTTGGCAAAGCGCTGGACATCCGCATGGATGCCCGACCTCGCACGGTGGGCACGTTTGCCTCTCAGATTCGGCATTTCGAATCGGTGCGCAACTTCATGACGTCGTCAACCCTGTTCATCCTGGCCGATGCACCCTTTGCAATGTTTTTTGTGCTGGTGATGGGGCTGATTTCGTGGCAGGTGGCGTTGGTCCCGCTGCTGATGGTGCCGCTGTCGATGGCGGTGGGATGGTCGTTTCGCAAGCCGATCGAGCGCTCTGCCGGCATTCACATGGCCGAATCGAACCGCAAGAACGGTTTGCTGATCGAGGCCATCGACGGCATTGAATCGGTCAAGGCGGCCAGTGGCGAATGGAAGCTGCTGGACCGTTGGCGCCAGCTGACGGCCTTGCTGGGACAACACGAGCTCTACACCAAATCACTGTCGACCTTGTCGGCCAACCTGACGCAGACTCTGCAGCAGCTGAACTACATCGGCATGGTGGCGGTGGGGGCATATGTCATCACGCACGGAGAGCTGACGATGGGCGGTTTGATGGCCTGCACCATCATCAGCGGACGAGCCCTGTCTCCGCTGGCGCAGCTGCCCGGGCTGATCGTGCAGTGGAAGCATGCCGAGATCGCGCTCAAGGGGCTGGATGCCATCATGCTGCTGCCCAGCGAGCGCGAGGTCGGTGCCCGCCTGGTCGTGCCCCAAAGTTGCCGTGGCCAGCTGCGCATGGACAAGGTTGGCTTCACCTATGGAGACGGTCGTCCTGCGCTGGAGGTGCCTGCCTTGTCGGTTTCGCCGGGCGAACGCGTGGCGGTGCTGGGTGCGGTGGGGTCAGGCAAGTCCACGCTGATCAAGCTGATGTCGGGTTTGTTCAAACCCAGTGCCGGAACGGTCTACCTGGACGACATCGATGTGGTGCACCTGGCCCCCGAGTTCGTCCGCGAGCATGTGGGTTACCTGCCGCAGGACGTGCGGCTGTTTCAGGGCACGCTGCGCGACAACCTGACGCTGGGTCTGCCCTCGCCCAGCGACAGCCAGCTGCTGCATGCCGCGGCCATGACTGGGTTGGACCAGGTGATCCAGAAACACCCCAAGGGTCTGGAGCTCGAAATCTCTGAAGGCGGTCGAGGCTTGTCTGGCGGACAACGACAGCTGGTGGGACTGACGCGTCTGCTCCTGATGCAGCCGCGACTGATGCTGCTGGATGAACCCACCGCGTCGATGGACGCGCAGCTGGAAAGCCAAGTCATGAAACACCTGTTTGAAGAACTGCCCCGCGATGCCGCGCTGGTCGTGGTGACGCACAAGCCGGGCTTGCTGGTGCATGTCAACCGCATTGTGGTGATCGACCAGGGGCGTGTCGTGATCGACGGCCCCCGCGATCAGGTGCTGGCCCGTCTGCGCGGTCAAGCCTCGGGGCAAGCAGCCGCTCATGTGGAGGCTGTCGCATGAACATGCTCTGGTTCCTGAAATCGCATGACACCACCATGCCGCCTCGCCATGCCCCCGTGCAAACGCTCAAGATGGGCAAATTGCGCGCCATCGTGTGGCTGGCATTGCTGTGTATCGTTGCATTTTTTGCCTGGGCCAGCTGGGCCAGGCTTGATCAGGTGACCCGTGCGCCGGGTTCCGTGATCGCCAGCTCGCGCACCCAGATCATCCAGTCGCAGGACGGGGGCACGATCAAGGAATTGCTGGTGCGCGAGGGGGACACGGTCGATGCCAGCCAGCCTTTGCTGCGCTTTGACAAGGACCGCGTGGAAGCCAGTTATCTCGAGGCCCGCGCCAAGGCCGCCGGGCTGGCGGCCACCGTGGCCCGACTCAAGGCCGAGGTCCTGGGCACGCCGCTGGTTTTCCCGCCGGAGTTGAGCGACTACCCGGAGTTCCGTCAAAACCAGATGCTGCTGTTCAGCAAGCGACAGGCCGCCATCCGTGAAGACATCGATGCCTTGCAGGGCATGATCGCCCTGGCGCAGAAAGAACTGGAGATGACGACCCCGCTGCTCAAAACCGGCGACGTGAGCCAGACCGATGTGATGCGCCTGCAGCGCCAGGTGGCGGAACTCAAATCGCAGGTCACCAACAAGCGCAACAAGTATTTCCAGGACGCGCAGACCGAGCTGAGCAAGGCACAGGAAGACCTGGCGGGGGTGCAGCAGAACATGGTCCAGCGCAAGAGCCAACTCGAACTCACCGAATTGCGCGCGCCCGTGCATGGGGTGGTGAAGAACGTGCGCATCACCACGCTCGGGGGGGTGATCCGGCCCGGCGAAGAGGTCATGCAGATCGTGCCCTTGGAGGACAGTCTGATCGTGCAGGCCAAACTCTCGCCCGCCGACATCGCTTTTGTGAAGACGGGCATGCAAGCGCGGGTCAAGATCGACGCCTACGACTACACGGTCTATGGCGATCTGGCCGGCAAGCTGACCTACATCAGTGCCGATACCCTCAGCGAAGACCTGCGCCAGGGCGAACAGCCGTACTACCGGGTGCAGGTTCAAACCATCGGCCGCCAGTTCAGCGGCAAGCCGCACGAGCAGCTGGAAATCCAGCCGGGCATGACCGCCACCATCGAAATACGGACGGGGGAGCGTACGGTGCTGCAGTACCTCACCAAGCCCGTGACCAAGACATTGACGCAGTCCCTGGGCGAGCGCTGATTCGCCTGTTTCAGTCGATGAGGTTGCGCAGGCTGGCCTCGATCGCTGCCGCCGTGGCCAGTGGCTTTTCCATTGGGAACAGGTGGCTGCCATCGAGCATCATCAGCCGGCCTTTGGTGATCTGTCGTGTCAGGTCCATGCCGACGGTGCGCATTTCCACAGAGTGGGTGCCCCCAATGAACGCCACGGGGCATTTGAGTGGATGGCGCCGCAGCAAAGCCGTCAGTTGATCGGGCAGGGTGTTGTAAATGGCGGTTTCGATGTCGCGGTCAAAGCTCAGCCAGCGTTGGCCTTGCTGGTCATGGGTGCCGTATTCCACGTAGTCGGCCAGTACCTGCGGGTCCCACTGGGCAAAGGCCTTCTTGTGGCGAAGGTGTTCCAGCGCCGCTTCACGGCTGGGCCAGTGGTTGCGGCGCTTGCTGCTGATGCGCCCGGGTGAGAGCGAACCCACCAGCTGGGTTTTCTTGACCAGACCCAGGGTGGTTGCTTTCCAGCCACTCAGGATGGGAGAGTCGAGCAACAGCACGCCGCGGGCCAGCTGCGGGTGGCGCGCCGCGCACATCAGGCTCAAGATGCCGCCCAACGAATGACCAACCAGAAAGGCGGGCTGGGCCTGGCCCTGCCAGGTTTGGGCGACGTCGGCCAGCTGCTGGACCAGGTGAGGCCAGTTGTTGGTCACCGGGTACTTCGGATCGTGACCAAACTTGTCGATGGCCTGCACCTCAAAGCCTCGCTGGCGCAGGTTGTCCAGCATGACGCGGTAGGTGCCTCCAGGAAAGCTGTTGCCGTGCGAAAAAAGGATTCGGGGCTGCATGGTGAAGCCGTCAGATCAGTTTCTCGTCGGGGTTGGTGATTTTCTTGAGCAGCGCATTGCGCGAGGCAGGCACCATGAGCGGCACTTCAGTGGCGCCCCCATGCCACATCGGATCTTCGATGCTGTCGAACATCTGTCGCAGCTTGTCGCCCCAGCTTGAGCGCAGCATCTGGAAGTAAGGGTTGTGTTCGTCGATGCACATGATGCGCTCGGTGTGCAGGCTACCCGCCTGATACACCACCATGTCCAGGGGCAGGCCCACCGACAGGTTGGACTTGAGGGTGGAGTCCATCGACACCAACGCGCACTTGGCCGCCTCGTCCAGCGGGGTGTCGGGTGTGATCACGCGGTCGAGCACCGGTTTGCCGTATTTGGATTCGCCGATCTGGAAGTAGGGCGTTTCGTCCGTGGCTTCGATGAAGTTGCCTGGCGAATAGACCTGGAACAGGCGCATGCC
>CAXRGK010000155.1:0-12415 GCA_964230145.1 Burkholderiaceae bacterium
GCTTTTCCAGCCGCAGTCGGCGCAGTACAGCACGGGCGCATAGCCGCGGCGGTTGAGCAGCAGCATGCTTTGCTCGCCCTTGGCCACGCGCGCCTGGATGGCCTGCACCAGCGGGGCCGACAGCACCGTGCGGCGGGGCTGGTGGTTCATGTCCACCCGCCGCACCACCGGCAGGGGGGCGGCGCCGATGCGCTCGGGCATGTGCAGCCGCAGGTAACGACCGCCGGGGTCGCTGTCTGCATCGGCCGGGCGGCTGTGGTGCCAGCTTTCCAGAGAAGGTGTGGCCGAGCCAAGCAACACCCGGGCGCCACACTGCTGGCCGCGGTAGAGCGCCAGATCCCGCGCGGAATAGCGGGCGCCCTCCTGTTGCTTGTAGCTGGGGTCGTGCTCTTCATCGACCACGATCAGCTGCAGTTGCGGCATTGAGGCGAGCACCGCCATGCGCGTGCCCAGCACGATGCGTGCGGTGCCGGTGTGTGCGGCCAGCCAGCTCTTGAGGCGCTGTGCAGGCGTCAGACCGCTGTGCATGGAGACGACGGCGTCTTTCCCAAAGCGTTCACGCACACGGGCTTCGAGCTGGGGGGTGAGGTTGATTTCAGGGACCAGGATCAGGGCCTGTGCCGAATCGTCGGCCTGCAGCACCTGTGCCACAGCGTGCAGGTAGACCTCGGTCTTGCCGCTGCCGGTGCTGCCAAACAGCAGGAACGGGCCGGCATGGGTGGCTATTTGCTGCAGGGCCTGGGTTTGCTGCGTCGACAGCGTCGGCCCGGGCTGGATCTGCAAGCTGTAGGTGGCGGCGGTCTGCTTTTTCAGTCGCCGGGCCAGCTGGATGTTGTCCAGGTCGCGCAACTGAGGCGGGAGGGCGCTGAGCGCCATCTCGCCCAGGCTGCGCTGGTAATACTGTGCGGCAAAGGCCATCAGCTGACACCAACGGCCGTCCAGCGGCGGCAAGCCTTCCAGGGCTCCGGCGATGTCCTTGAGGGCCTGGGGAGGCAGATCGGGGGCTGTCAAACCGTTGTTCCAGACCACGCCGAGCACCTCTCGCCGGCCCAGCGGTACCCGCACCAGAGATCCCGTCTCCAGCGGCACGGGGCTGCGGTAGCTCAGCAGATCGCCCACACCACTGTGTGCCGGCGTCTGCACGGCGACTTCGATCCAATGGTCTGTGGTGGCGGTCATGGGGCGATCAAAACGGTTTCACGCTTTAGCAATTTTCTCGATATTCGAGTTAAGTGCTTGATTTTTCTGATCTTTAGGTGCGATTCAGATTTTCTGTGGATAACTTTGTTGAAAACTGGGTGCTGCGGCCCCGGAACCCTTGAAAATCAAGCCTTCGGTCAAAATGCCCATTCGATGTGCAGGAAATCAACCCTAATGAAATCAACGACTTAGCGAACATGTCAGCGTTCTGAAGGGTTGGGGGAGAAGACGTTTCACGCCGATACAGGGCTTGGCTGTTTTGTGCATAAGTCAAGCCCTCCGGGCACGATTTTTCGCAAAAAAAGTGTGCTGAAGGGCTGGTTTTTGTGCTAACCGGTCAGGCCACGCGGCGAAGCGCGCGCGAGTGGCTGTGCACCGCCTCGACCAGCGCCGCCACATGCTCGGGCGGCGTGTACTGGCTGATGCCGTGGCCCAGGTTGAAGATGTGGGTCGGGCCGGTGGTGCTGGCATCGGTGTGCGGGCGGCCAAAGCTGTCGAGCACGCGGCGGGCCTGCTCGGCCACCTTCTCGGGCGGGGCAAACAGCACATTGGGGTCGATGTTGCCCTGCAGCGCCTTGCCCGGGCCACCGACCTGGCCGCCCACGAGCGCGCGCGCTTTGCCCAGGTTCATGGTCCAGTCCAGGCCCAGCACTTCGCAGTCGAGCTCGCCCATCTCGCTCAGCCACAGTCCGCCGCCCTTGGTGAAGACGATGCGCGGGATGCGCGCGCCGGCATGTTCGGTCTTGAGCTGGGCCAGCACACGGCGGGTGTAGGCCAGGCTGAACTCCTGGAAGGCGCCATCGGCCAGCACGCCGCCCCAGCTGTCGAAAATCATCACCGCCTGGGCACCGGCTTCGATCTGGGTGTTCAGGTACAGGGCCACCGCGTCGGCGTTCACCTCAAGGATGCGGTGCATCAGGTCTGGGCGGCTGTACATCAGGCTTTTGACCTGGCGGTAGTCGTCCGAGCCTGCGCCTTCGACCATGTAGCAGGCCAGCGTCCAGGGGCTGCCCGAAAAGCCGATCAGCGGTACGCGGCCATTCAGGGCCTTGCGAATGCTGGTGACGGCGTCGAACACGTAGCGCAGCTTGTCCATGTCGGGCACGGCCAGCTGGGCCACAGCGGCTTCGTCACGCACGTTTTTCGCAAACCTGGGGCCTTCGCCCTGCGCGAACGACAGGCCCAGGCCCATGGCGTCGGGCACCGTCAGGATGTCACTGAACAGGATGGCGGCGTCCAGCGGGTAGCGCTCCAGCGGTTGCAGCGTGACTTCGGTCGCGTAATCCACATTGGTGGCCAGGCCCATGAAGCTGCCGGCCTTGGCGCGGGTGGCGCAGTACTCGGGCAGGTAGCGGCCGGCCTGGCGCATCAGCCAGATGGGGGTGTGGTCGGTGGCCTGGCGCAGGCAGGCGCGCAGGAAGGTGTCGTTTTGCAAAGGGGCAAAGGATGTCATGCCCCGATTGTCGCAGGCCCGATCCAGGTGAAATTTTCGGGAGACCGCCCCTGCGGCCGAACAGCCTTCAGCGCAAGGCCTGAACGATCTCACGGGCCGAGGGCAGCTCGGACAGCACTTGCGGCGCACGCCCGGGCGCGTACACCGCATACACCGGCACGCCGCTGCGGCCCAGCGCGTTCAGGGCGCGGGTGATGGCCGCGTCGCGCCGGGTCCAATCGGCGCGCAGGCTCACCACCTGCCGGCTGTCGAAGGCGGCCAGCACCTCGGCGCTGGCCAGCACGGTTTTCTTGTTGTACTGGCAGGTCACGCACCAGGCGGCGGTGAAGTCCACGAACACGGTGCGGCCGGCGGCCAGCTCGCGCTGTACGGTGGCTTCGCTCCAGGCTGGCCAGCGTTCGCCGCTTTGGGCGGTCGGGCTCGGCGCCGTTTCTGCGCGTGGCCACTGGCTGATCAGTCCAGCCCCCAGCAGTGCAGCCAGCGCCAGCAGACCGAAGCGGGCGCGGCCCTGACGCGTGGCGGCCCACACGCCGAAGGCCAGCAGCACCAGCATGGCCAGGAGGGCGGCAGCGGTGTCCATGCCGCTTTGCTGGCCCAGCACCCAGACCAGCCAGACCACGGTGGCGAACATCGGAAAAGCCATGGCCTGACGGAAAGTGGCCATCCAGGCGCCGGGACGTGGCAGGCGGTGCGCCAGCGCGGGCCAGAAGCTCACGGCCAGGTAGGGCAGGGCCATGCCCAGACCCATGACGGCAAAAATCGCCAGCGCCTGCAGCGCCGGCAGGCTCACCGCCAGCCCGAGCGAGGCGCCCATGAAAGGCGCGGTGCAGGGCGAGGCCACCGCCACCGCCAGCACGCCTGAGAGGGCGGCGTCCACCGTCGGGTGACGACTTTGCAGACTGGCCAGCGAGGAAGGCAGCATCTGCCCGAACTCGAACAGGCCGGCCAGGTTCAGGCCCAGAAAGGTGAACAGGACAGCCAGCGTGGTGACCACGCCGGGCGACTGCAGCTGAAAGCCCCAGCCCAACTGCTCGCCGGCCGCGCGCAGCGCCAGCATCAGGCCGCCCAGCAGCACAAACGACAGCACCGTACCACCGGTGTAGGCCAGGCCTGCCGCACGGTGGGCGGCGCCAGTGATGCCTGGACGTGAAACGCCCAGCAGCTTGATGGCCAGCACCGGGAACACGCAGGGCATGAGGTTGAGGATCGGGCCGCCTGCGAAGGCGCCCAGCAGCGCCAGCCCCAGCCCCGCCAGGCCGGGCGGGCTGGAAGGGGCGGTTTGGGCATTGGCTTCGAGCGCACGCGTCAGTTCGGCTGAGACGCCGCCGGCTGCTGCCAGCGCCGGCCACTGGCCCTGCACCGGGGTATCCACCTGCAGCGCGGGCGGGCGTGGCGAGGTTTCGGGACCGCGGGCCAGCACCCAGTGCATCCGGGCCGGACCCTCGCTGCGCTCGTCCGACACGGGCACGCGCGCGGTCCAGCTGTTGCCATCCCACTGTTGCGTCCAGCCCTGACCTTGCGGGGCTGCGTTGTTTACCACGCCTGTGGTGACCGGCAGCAAGGTCAGTGTCTGGCCTCGCCAGGCGGCGGGCAGTTGTTCGATGCGCAGTTGCAGGGTTTTGCCGTCTTCGCTCAGGTGGGCGATGTGTGCGCCGGTGTGCGTCTGGGGCGTGGCGGCCTGTGCCGCATCGAACAGCGCCCCGTGCAGCGCGGTGGCGCTGCGCACGGGCAGCTCGAGCGCCAAGCGGCCTTCCTGCGGGATACATTCCTGGCGGCAGACCAGCCAGTCGGCCTGCAGCTCAACGCGCAGCTTGCCGGTGACAGGGGGCTGGAACTGTGGCGTGACGGTGACCGGTACAGCCAGCAGCAGCGTGCCCTCGTAGCCATAGTTGGCCAGGCTGCCGATCGGGATCTTTTTAGGCAGGGGCCAGGCGATTTCGCCCGCCTGCAGGCCCGCCGGCAGCTGCCAGCGCAGTTGCGTGGGCAGGCCCGAATCACCCGGGTTTTGCCAGTAGGTGTGCCAGTGCGGCGCGTGTTCGAGCTTCAGGCCCAGCCAGAAGGTCTGGCCGGCCTGAACGCCTTGCGGCGCATGTGCCAGCAGTTGCGCCTGCACCTGTTCGTTGCGCAGCGCAGTTTGGGCTGGCGCAATGAACGACAGACAAAGCAGGCAAAGCGACAGGGCTAGGCGCAAGAGAACAGGCATGGCGACGGGGGAATCCAGAGACACCCCGCACTGTACACCCCGGGGCATGCCCTCCTTTAAGATGGGCCCATGAGCACCTTGCCCCGTTTCTGGGCCGATCTGGCCACCACCGACTTTGCCGCTCTGGACCGCTCGCGCGCCATAGCGGTGCTGCCCGTGGCCGCGACCGAGCAGCATGGTCCGCACCTGCCGCTGTCGGTGGACGCCGATCTGGCCGATGGCGTGGTGCACGCTTGTCTGCCGCACCTGCCGGCCGATCTGCCGGCGCTGTTCTTGCCGACGCAGGCGGTGGGTTACAGCCCCGAGCACACGGCTTTTGCCGGCACGCTCACGCTTCGGGCCGAAACAGTCATTCGCCTATGGACCGACATCGCCGAGTCGGTGGCCGCCAGCGGCGTCAAGAAGCTGGTGCTCTTCAACAGCCACGGCGGACAGGTCAGCCTTCTGGACGTGGTGGCGCGCGATCTGCGGGCACGCCTGGGTATGCTGGTCTACAGCGTGAGCTGGTTCAACCTGCCTTTGACCGACGAGGCCGGGCGGGATGTGAATGCCCTCTTCGATGCCAATGAGCACCGTTTTGGTGTGCATGCGGGCGATGTGGAAACCTCGATGATGCTGGCGCTGCGGGCCGACCGCGTGCGCATGGCGGCGGCGCAGAATTTCCATTCCACTTCGCAGGACCGCGCCGCGAAGTTCCCGATCCTGGGCAACGGCAAGAGTGCCAAGCTGGCCTGGCAGATGCAGGACTACAACCTGCAGGGCGCTGCGGGCAACGCGGCGATGGCGACAGCGGACAAGGGCCAGGCGCTGGTGCAGGCTGCAGGCCGTTCGCTGGCGCGCCTGCTGAACGAAATCGACCAGCTGCCCGCCGACACCCTGCGTTGAACCTGACCTCAGGCTGCAGGAGGCCGCCCCCGCGGCCGAAGCCTGTTCACGCGCATGGGCGAGCCCCCACCCATGCGTTGAGTTGGCGCCAGCCTGGGCGGCCACTCAGGCGTAAGTCACCCAGTCTTTGTGCTCGGCGCTGTCGAGGTGCGGCAAGGTGTTGTAGGTCACCAGCATGTGGCGTTTGGGGTTGAAGGCAAATTCGGTCAGGGCCGTGTTGCGGATGCGCAGGTTCAGCTCGATCGTGGTTTCGGCCGGCGTGCCCAGCACACGGCCCACGGCGGTCGAAATCGGACCTCCGCTGGAGACGATCAGCGCGTTGCCCGCGCAGTGCTGGCGCACATGGTCCAGCGCCTGTTCGATGCCCGCCACAAAGTCGCTGTAGACAGGCATGCCTTTGGGCGCGATGCGGCCATCCATCCAGGCCTTGAGTGCGTCGCGCAGCAGCCGGAAGTGGTGGCGGTAGAGCTCGGGCGTGTCGGGTTTGGCCAGCGGTTCAGGATGGATGGCTTCGAGCAACGCGTGGCTGTCGTATTCGTTCAGGCCTGGCCAGACCTGTGGCTCGTGCGACCAGCCTGCGCCCTGGGCGATGCCTTCCCAGGTCTCGCGGTGTCGCGTGAGGCTGCCCATCAGCACGGTGTCGATCTGTACGCCCTCGCGCGCAAAGCGCTGGCGCAGGTACTCGCCCAGGCGCTGTGCCTGCCGGTGGCCCAGCGGGCTCAGGCGGTCGTAATCGTCTTCGCCAAACGAGGCCTGGCCGTGGCGCACAAGGTAGAGGGTTCCCATAAGAATCGTGTTGTTTGACAACGATTGTCGGCAGGCTGACCGCGGCGGCCTGTCACACCGGCGATCCCAGCCGTACCTGGCCACGCGGCGTGGACAGTACCGCCTGCAGGGCCGCGGGACCGCACTGCCATTCGACTTGCGCCAGACCGACGGTTTGGGCCCAGTCTTGCAGGGCTGTGGCCTGTGGGTGTTGCAGGACCATGCGCTGCAGCATCAGTCCGCTGGCGGGCATGGCATCGGCCGGGTGGACGTTGCCCCATTCGATGAGCGTGGGCAGCACGCCCCCCATCAGCCGCTGACCGTCATCGCGCACGCTGATGCGCCATTGCAGCAGACCGCTGGGGGTCATGCGTGAGGCCTGCAGGGCCGGGCCGCGATGCCAGCCGTGCCGCGCGCAGCAGGCCAGGACGGTGTCCAGCGCATCGGTGCGCGCCACCCAGTGCAAGAGTTGCGGGCCACGGTCACGCACTTGCGCCATCAGCGCCGCATCGTCCATGTCGAACCAGCGGCGCAGAGGGGGTTGGCGCACTGGCTGCACACCGGGCTCGATCGCCAGGATTTCCAGGTAGGCCCGTTCAAAGCCCGGGCCACCGATGCGCAGCAGGCGGTTGTGGGTGCCCATCAGCGGGTGCTGGCCGCCTGGGCCCGGTGACACGCCCAGCGTTTGCTCACACCAGGCCACACCCTCGTCCAGAGAGGTGGCGATCACCACCAGGTGGTCGAGCGCAGTTTTCACAGGCGCACGGTGCCTTCAATGCAACCGACCACGTCACCGCCGATCCAGACCTGGCCTTCGTCGTCGCGTTGTACAAACACCTGGCCCGCACGACCCAGCGCGGTGCCTTGCCTGGCCCGGTAGCAGGCGGGCATGTGGCCGTCAGCGATCAGCCATTGTGCCAGCGAGGCGTTCAGGCTGCCAGTGACCGGGTCTTCGGTGATGCCCACAGGAGCCGCAAAGCCGCGTACTTCCAGATCGGTGGTGTCAGGGTGTGTGGCAAAGGCCCGGGCCTCCCGGCTGGCGCGGCGGATCAGGCCTTCGGCGTTGTTGCGTCTGGCCGCTACGCCGACCTTGGTGCCCAGCCGTTTGAGGGCGGTGTGGTCCGGCGTGAGCGAGTGCACGGTCTCCACATCGGGCAGCAGCAGGCCCAGCCAGTGAGGGCCGTTGTGCAGGTCCTGCGCGGCCAGCACTTCGTCGGCGCCCAAGCCGAGGGCGTCCAGCACGGCGGCGAGTTTTTCAGGCGCGGGATCGGCCCGGCGCAGGTGTGGCGCGGCAAAGGCGCAGCGGCCGTCTTGCTGGCGCAGGTTGACGAGACCGACGCCGCATTCCTGCACGATCCGGTCGGCCGCTTGCGGCTTCCCGCCCGCCTGCAACCAGGCGTGCGCCGTGCCCAGCGTGGGGTGACCGGCAAAGGGCAATTCACCGCCAGGGGTAAAGATGCGCACGCGGTAGTCGGCGCCACCTGCCAGGCCTTCGGGCGTGGGCGGCAACACAAAAGTGGTTTCGCTCAGCTGCGTCCAGGCCGCAAAGGCCTGCATCTGTGCATCGCTCAGATCGCTGCCATCGAGCACCACGGCCAGCGGGTTGCCGCGCAGGGGCTCGGCGGTGAAGACATCGACTTGCTGGAATGGGCGTCTGCGCATGCGGTCCTCAGCGTGGCAGGTGCTCGCGGATGGTTTGCGCCAGCGCGGCCACGCCGGTCTGGATCTGTTCCACGGTCGAAGTGACGAAAGACAGGCGCAGCGTTTCCTGCACCGGGTTGGCCGCGTAGAAGGCTGCGCCGGGCACGAAGGCCACGTTCTTGTCCACAGCGTGGGGCAGCAACTGCACGGCGTCCATGCCCTTGGGCAATTGCGCCCACAGGAACATGCCGCCCGCAGGACGGTTCCATGTCACGCCCAGACCGGCCATTTCTCGGTCCAAAGCGGCGAGCATGGCTTCGCACTGGCGCTTGTAAAGCGCACGGATGGTGGGCACATGGCGATCGATGAAGCCATCCTTGAGCACTTCGGCCACCACCCGCTGGTTGAAGCTGGGCGTGTGCAGGTCGGCGGCCTGTTTGGCCTGCAGCAGCTTGGGGTAGAGCGCCTTGGGCGCGACCACATAGCCCAGACGCAGACCGGGAGCCAGGATCTTGGAGAACGAGCCCAGGTACAGGCTTTGTTCGGGCAGGCGTGAACTGAGCGAGGCGGCGGGCGCGGCGTCAAACCAGAGGTCGCCGTAGGGGTTGTCTTCTATCACTGGCAAACCACTGTCCTGCGCGACGCGGGCCACAGCAACGCGGCGTGCCTCGCTCATGGTGCGGCCGGTCGGGTTCTGGAAATTGGGCAGCAGGTAAATGAAGCGTGCATCGAGCGCCTTGGCGCGCAGGTCATGGGCATCCACGCCTTCGTCGTCGCTGTCCACGCTCACGACGCCGGGCTCCATCGGCATGAAGGCCTGCAGCGCGCCCAGGTAGGTGGGGGTCTCGACCAGGATCTTGCTGCCCGCATCGATCAGCACCTTCGCCACCAGATCCAGGCCCTGCTGGCTGCCGGTGGTGATCAGGACCTGGTCAGGGCTGACCTGCATACCCTGTTTCTTCAGATCCTGCGCCACCCATTCGCGCAGCTGGGGCAGGCCTTCGCTGGCCGCGTATTGCAGGGCGGCGCGGCCGTCCAGGCTCAGCACGCGCTCGCTGGCCTCGCGCATGGCCTCAATAGGAAAGGTGTTGGGCGAAGGCAGTCCACCTGCAAAACTGATGATGCCGGGGCGTTCCGTGACCTTCAGGATCTCGCGGATCACCGAGGGGTTCATCTTGTGGGCGCGTTGCGCGAGGGTGAAGCTCATGGAAACCTTCTGATTTGTCTTTTCTGAATGGGATCATGCCGCAGCGGACAGGCTCCAGGCGATCCAGCCGGCGGTGGCGGTCAGCACCAGCGCCATCAGCCGGTTGAAGGCCTGCAGGCGCTGACCTTGCGCGAGCCAGTGGCGCAGCACCGAGCCCACCAGGGCGTAGGTGAAGTTGCTGCTGAAGGCAAAAAACAGCATCAGCGGCAGGGTTTGCAGGTAACGGCTGATGGCGTCGGGCTTGCCTGCCACCCAGCCGCCCACGATGGACAGGGCCAGCATCCAGGCCTTGATGTTCAGGAATTGCAGCAGCACCCCTTGCACAAAGCTCACGTCCATTCGGTTTTGGTCGGCCTGGCTCAGCTGGCCGCTGTTCCACAAACGCCGCGCCAGCCACAGCAGGTAGCCCACGCCGCCCAGCACGATGGCCCAGCGCAATGCCGGCACAGCCATGACCAGAGAACCCATGCCCACGGCCGTCAAGGTGAACAGCAGTCCCCAGCCCACCGGAACGGCCAGCACAAAATGCAGTGCGCCTCGCAAACCCCGATTGGCGGCGAGCGCGGTGGACAGGGTGGTGTTGGGCCCGGGCGTGAAGCTGGTGGCTGTGGCCAGGATCAGCAGGGCAGATATTTCGGCAGCGGTCATGTTTGCACTGTATCCGCACCGGGCGCCCAGGCCTGTCGCCCAGTCACACGGTTTGCAGGGCTTCGAGCCGCTCCATGGCCGCCATCCACGCCTCTTCGACTTCCATCAGCCGCGAGGCCATCTGGGCGGCCCGCGGCGGGTCGCTGGCGTACAGCGAGCCGTCGGCCAGGGCCTTTTCCAGTTGGGCCTGCTCGGTCTCGAGGGCCTCGATCTGGCCGGGCAGGGCTTCCAGTTCGCGCTGTTCCTTGTAGCTGAGCTTGCGGCGGGTGCTTGCGGTCGGCGTGGCGTTGGTTTGCGGTGCCGATGCGGCGGGGGTGGCCGGGGCCTTGGCCGTTTCCCGCGCCGGGCGGGCGCGGGCCGACTGGGTCAGCCAGTCTTCGACGCTGCCTTCGTATTCGCGCCACAGACCATCGCCTTCGGCCACCAGGGTGCTGGTGACCACGTTGTCCAGAAAGCGCCGGTCGTGGCTGACCAGAAACACCGTGCCTTCGTATTGTTGAAGCAGGTCTTCCAGCAGCTCCAGGGTATCGATGTCCAGGTCGTTGGTGGGTTCATCCAGCACCAGCACATTGGCCGGGCGCGCGAACAGGCGGGCCAGCAGCAGGCGGTTGCGTTCACCGCCGGAGAGGCTGCGCACCGGCGAGTTGGCCCGGGCGGGTGAGAACAAAAAGTCACCCAGGTAGCTTTTGACGTGGGTGCGCTTGTTGCCGATTTCGATCCACTCGCTGCCGGGGCTGATGAAATCCTCCAGGGTGGCGTCCAGATCGATTTGCTCGCGCATCTGGTCAAAATAGGCCACGCTCAGGTTGGTGCCTCGGCGGATCTTGCCGCTGTCGGCTTCCAGTTCGCCCAGAATCAGCTTGAGCAAGGTGGTCTTGCCTGCGCCATTTGGGCCGATCAGGCCGACCTTGTCGCCACGCAGGATGGTGCCGCTGAAGTCGCGCACGATGGTGCGCGGGGAGCCGTCGGCTGCTGTGAAGCTCTTGCTCACGTGCTCCAGATCGGCCACGATCTTGCCGCTGGGTGCGCCACTGGCGACTTCCATGCGCACGCTGCCCATGGTCTCTCGGCGCTGCGCGCGGGTTTCGCGCAGCGCCATCAGGCGGTTGATGCGTCCTTGCGCACGGGTGCGGCGGGCTTCCACACCCTTGCGGATCCAGACTTCTTCCTGGGCCAGCAGTTTGTCGGCCTTGGCGTTGATCACGGCCTCCTGGGCCAGTTGTTCTTCCTTGAGTGCCTGGTACTGCGCGAAGTTGCCGGGGTAGGAAGTGAGGCGGCCACGGTCGAGCTCCACCATGCGGGTGGCCACACGATCCAGAAAGGCGCGGTCGTGGCTGATGGTGACCACGCTGCCTTTGAAGGCCAGCAACAAGTCTTCCAGCCAGGCGATGCTGTCCATGTCCAGGTGGTTGGTCGGCTCATCCAGCAGCAGCACGTCGGGGCGGGCCACCAGGGCCTGCGCCAGGGCGGCCCGCTTGCGGTTGCCGCCAGACAACGAGGCGATGCGCGCCTCGGGGTCGAGGTGCAGGCGGTGCAGGGTTTCAGACACCCGTTGCTCCCAGCTCCAGCCATCCAGTGCTTCGATCTGGCTTTGCAAGGCGTGCAGATCGCCGCGGCTGTGGGTGTAGTCGTCAATCAGTTGAAGTACTGGCCCCAGCCCCTGGCGTACCGATTCAAACAAGGTGTGCTCCGGGTTCAGCACGGGCTCCTGCGGCACATAGGCGACGCGCAGTCCCTTCTGTATATGGAGTGAGCCGTCGTCAGGGCGTTCCAGTTCACTCAATATCTTGAGCAGGGAGGATTTGCCCGTGCCGTTGCGGCCGATGAGGCCCACGCGTTCTTGTTCTTCCAGTGAAAAGCTGGCGTGGTCAAGCAGGGGGACGTGACCAAAGGCCAGGCTGGCGTCGAGCAGGGTGATCAGGGACATGCGTGAATTATCTGGCGTACCCCGAAAACTTTTTTGAGGCTGTCTTGTCAGATGTCGGGAAGTTGTGCCATAATTCAAGGCTTCGCTGAGCAGAAGTGCTTAGTGAAAACCCTCAAAGCTTTAAACAGATTGCGATGCAAAAAATTAAAGCGAGATGAGCAAAGCTTCAAAAGCTGTGTCATAATCGAGGGCTTCGCTGATTGCGGCGCTACTCAAGCAATGCAACAAGCGGCTTCAAAAAATTTTGAAATTTTCTGAAGCGAGCACGAAAAAGCGTGCTACAATGCAAGGCTTCGCTGATCGCAGCGGGCAACGATGACGGAAGTTGTCGTGATCTTTAAAAATATACAGCCGATAAGCGTGGGCGTTTGATGGTGACTGCCAAGTTCTTCGGAACTCGGCTCAATGCCGACAAACGCTCATGAGAATAGAAGTGAAGTTCACTTCAATTCCGTTTTTATGAGTAACAAATCAAGATCGAACTGA
>CAXRGK010000156.1:0-17054 GCA_964230145.1 Burkholderiaceae bacterium
TGGCCACCTTGGGCCATGCCGGTGATCAGCAGCGGGTTGAGGTTGGCACGGGCGGCATAGACGGCGGCGGTGTAGCCGGCAGGGCCGGAACCCAGAATCAGGACTTTGACGTGTTGGGTCGGGGTGCTCATGGGGACTTTCTGGAGGGTGCGCAGCCGCAGATGGTGGCCGTCAAAGCCCACATTGTAAGAAGCCGTTTTTGTCCTGCCTGAGCACAGGGCTACGGCGCGATCTGATCGGGTAAGCTTCACACCAAGACATGAGTTACTCCCTTCATACATTGACCGGGGCGATCGAGCCGGAGTTGGCCCCGCAGGAGCCGCGCAGCCTGTGGGCGCGTTTCGCCCTTGAAATCAGCCTGCTGCTGGGCGGCGCCAGCCTGCTGCTGGTGTTGCTGGCCTTGCTGAGTTACAACCCCGGTGATGCCGCTTGGTCCACTTCGGGTGTTCATGCCCCCATCCGCAATTGGGTTGGACGCGTGGGGGCCTGGATGGCCGACCTGGCGTATTTCTCTCTTGGGTATTCCATCTGGTGGTGCTGGCTGGCCGGTTTGCGGGCATGGCTGGTGGGTTTTTCACGCTGGTTGCGCAGCTCAGGGTGGGGCAGTGCCGAACGTCGCCGCTTGACGCCTCGCACCTTGTGGGTGTTCTGGATCGGCATGTTCGCGCTGGTGGCCAGCAGCAGCGCTCTGGAATGGACGCGCCTGTACCGCTGGGAAGACCATCTGCCCGGTCACAGCGGGGGTGTGCTCGGATATCTGGTCGGTGGCTTGGCGATGCACTGGCTGGGGTTCACCGGCTCGGCGCTGGCGGGCATCGTCACCATGGTCGTGGGGGTGTCCATGGTTTTCCGGTTTTCATGGTCGGACATGGCCGAACGCCTTGGGGCGCGCATCGATGCCTTGATCCAGCGCCGTCATGTGCAGCGCGAGATCGAGACCGATCTGGCGCTGGGGCAGCAGGCCTTGCGTGAACGCGAGCAGACCGCCAGTTACCAGCCAGTCGATCCACCTTGGGAAGACCGCATGGAGCCTTCGCTCGATGCCGGCCTGTCGCCTTCGCCGCAGCTGGAGATCGCGCCATTGCCGGTGCCGCCTTCCAGGCCGACCCCCATGGTGATCGAGCCAGGCGTGACCGAGGTGCCGCGCAGCGAGCGTGTGGTCAAGGAGCGTCAGAAGCCGCTGTTCAACGAGTTGCCTGACAGCAAACTGCCGCAGGTGGATCTGCTGGACGCCCTGACCGCACGGCAGGAAACCGTGTCACCCGAAACCCTGGAAATGACCAGTCGCCTGATCGAGAAGAAGCTCAGCGACTTTGGTGTGCAGGTGCGTGTGGTGGCAGCAGCCCCCGGCCCGGTCATCACCCGTTACGAAATCGAGCCCGCCACCGGCGTCAAGGGTTCGCAGATCGTCAATTTGGCCAAGGACCTGGCGCGCTCGCTGTCCCTGGTCTCTATCCGCGTGATCGAGACCATTCCAGGCAAAAACTACATGGCACTGGAATTGCCCAACGCCAAGCGCCAGTCGATCAAGCTCAGCGAAATCCTGGGCTCGCAGGTCTACAACGAAGCCAAGTCCATGCTGACCATGGGCCTGGGCAAGGACATCGTGGGCAACCCGGTGGTGGCCGATCTGGCCAAGATGCCGCACGTGCTGGTGGCGGGCACCACAGGCTCGGGCAAGTCGGTGGGCATCAACGCCATGATCCTCTCGCTGCTCTACAAGGCCGAAGCCCGTGACGTGCGCCTGTTGATGATCGACCCCAAGATGCTGGAGATGTCGGTCTACGAAGGCATTCCGCACCTGCTGGCCCCTGTGGTCACCGACATGAAGCAGGCCGCGCACGGCCTGAACTGGTGTGTGGCCGAAATGGAAAAGCGCTACAAGCTCATGAGCAAGCTGGGCGTGCGCAATCTGGCCGGCTACAACGCCAAGATCGACGAAGCCACGGCACGTGAAGAGTTCATCTACAACCCTTTCAGCCTGACGCCCGACGACCCGGAACCGCTCAAACGCCTGCCGCACATCGTCATCGTCATCGACGAACTGGCCGACCTGATGATGGTGGTGGGCAAGAAGATCGAAGAGCTGATCGCCCGTCTGGCGCAGAAGGCGCGTGCGGCGGGCATTCACCTGATCCTGGCCACCCAGCGCCCCAGCGTGGACGTGATCACCGGCCTGATCAAGGCGAACATCCCGACACGCATCGCCTTCCAGGTGTCGAGCAAGATCGACAGCCGCACCATTCTTGACCAGATGGGGGCCGAAGCCCTGCTGGGCATGGGCGACATGCTCTACATGCCCTCGGGCACCGGCTTCCCGATCCGGGTGCATGGTGCTTTTGTGAGCGACGATGAAGTGCACCGCGTGGTCGAGTACCTCAAGGCCCAGGGCGAACCCGACTACATCGAAGGGGTGCTCGAAGGCGGGACGGTCGATGGCGATGACGGCCCGCTGGGCGAGGGCGGTGAGGGCGGCGAGAAAGACCCGATGTACGACCAGGCGGTCGAGGTCGTGCTCAAAAACCGCAAGGCCAGCATTTCGCTGGTGCAGCGCCACCTCAAGATCGGCTACAACCGCGCCGCCCGCCTGGTGGAAGACATGGAAAAGGCGGGGCTGGTCAGCGCCATGAGTGGCAGTGGCCAACGCGAAATTCTGGTGCCCGCTCGTGAGCAATGAGGTTTGACATGCTGCAGCGTCGCCGCTTTCTTCTGACGGTTGCCGGTGCATGGTCCTGGGCGCCAGTGATGGCGCAGGCTGACGGGCTGGTGCTGCTGGGGCAGTTTCTGCAGCAGGTCAAAAGTGGCCGGGCCCAGTTTTCCCAGGTGGTAACGGCCGTTCCCAAGAACGGGCAACCGCCACGCACCCGCACGTCCAGCGGTGTGCTGGAGTTCATGCGTCCCGGGCGTTTTCGCTTTGTCTACAAAAAACCTTTCGAGCAGACGCTGGTGGCCGATGGGCAGACCCTGTGGCTCCACGATCCCGACCTGCAGCAGGTGACGGCGCGACCGCAGGCGCAGGCTCTGGCGGCCACACCGCTGGCCCTCATCACCTCGGCCACCCAGCTATCGGGTCTGCAGGCGGATTTCCTGTTGCAACCCGAGGCAGCGCGCGATGGCTTGCAGTGGGTGCGTGCCACGCCTCGTCGTGCCGATGGGCAAATTCGCCACGCTCTGGCGGGCCTTCGATCGGGCGAGCATGGGCCGGAGCTGGCCGTGCTGGAGGTGCAGGATGCGCTGGGCCAGCGCTCGGTGCTGACGTTCAGCGCTTTCGAGATCAACCCCGCGCTGAAGGCGGATGCTTTCCAGTTCCATCCGCCAGCGGGCACGGACGTGATCCGCCCCTGAGTGGCCCTGGCATGTCGGCGCCGTCGCATACCCCACTGGCCGAGCGTTTGCGTCCACGCACGCTCGGCGAAGTGATCGGCCAGCAGCACATCCTGGGCGAGGGCATGGCCCTGCGGCTGGCCTTCGAATCGGGCCAGCCCCACAGCTGCATCCTCTGGGGGCCACCTGGCGTGGGCAAGACCACGATTGCGCGGCTCATGGCCGAGGCGTTTGACGCCCAGTTCATCAGCATCAGCGCCGTGCTGGGAGGCGTCAAGGACATCCGTGAGGCGGTGGAGAAGGCCGAAGCTGCGCGGGATGGCCTGCACCCGCAGCGCACCATTGTGTTTGTCGACGAGGTGCACCGCTTCAACAAGAGCCAGCAGGACGCGTTTTTGCCGCACGTCGAAAGCGGGCTGTTCACCTTCATCGGTGCCACCACCGAGAACCCCTCCTTCGAGGTGAACTCGGCCTTGCTGTCACGGGCCGCGGTCTACGTGCTGCAGCCCTTGGGTGAAGCGGATCTGAAGCAGATCGTGGCCCGGGCGCAGGCGATTGACGCGGTGCCGGCGCTCGAACCCGACGCCCTGCAACGCCTGCTGGGCTATGCCGATGGCGATGCCCGACGCCTGCTCAACACGCTGGAGACGCTGGCCATGGCGGCCACGCGCGAAAAGATCAACCCGGTCACCGACGCCTGGCTGCTCAAGGTGCTGGGTGAGCGCATGCGCCGCTACGACAAGGGTGGCGAACAGTTCTACGACACCATCAGTGCCCTGCACAAATCCGTGCGCGGCTCCGACCCCGACGCTTCGCTGTACTGGCTGGTGCGCATGCTCGATGGCGGGGTGGACCCGCGCTACATCTCGCGTCGGCTGATCCGCATGGCGGCAGAGGACATCGGATTGGCCGATCCGCGCGCCCTGCGCCTGGCGCTGGATGCGGCCGAGGTCTACGAACGTCTGGGCAGCCCCGAGGGTGAGCTGGCGCTGGCCGAGTGCGTGGTGTACCTGGCCGTCACCGCCAAATCCAATGCGGTCTACAAGGCTTTCAATGAGGCCAAAGCCTTTGTCAAGCAAGACGGCACCCGTCCGGTGCCCATGCACCTGCGCAACGCACCGACTCGGCTCATGAAGCAGCTCGATTACGGCAAGGGCTACCGTTACGCGCACGACGAAGAAGACGGTTTTGCTGCGGGTGAAAACTACCTGCCCGAAGGCATGGCCGACCCAGGTTTTTACAGGCCGGTCCGGCGGGGGCTGGAAATCAAAATCGATGACAAACTGCGTGAATTGCGTGAAAAGAATTTGATTCAGGGAAACCCCCGAGAAAAGTGAATACTTAAGCCCCTGAGTGGTTCACTAAAATCGCCCCACTTATCCACCCGCCAGACAAACGCCTTGGCGGGTTTTTTGCTAATTGGATTCAGCCTCAGTTCAGGCAACCCACAAGGTGTCCTGACTTGAGCAGCACTGAATCAAAGCCAGGCAAGAGCTGGCGCAACGGAGAAACCATTTATGGAAGTCTTGCTTCAGCAGATCATCAACGGTCTGGTTCTGGGCAGCATGTACGCCCTGGTGGCCTTGGGCTACACCATGGTCTACGGCATCATCAACCTGATCAACTTTGCGCACGGTGAGGTGCTGATGGTGGGGGCTCTGACGAGCTGGACCGCGATCGGCCTGATGAAGGACGCCATGCCTGGAGCGCCGGGCTGGGTCATCCTGGTCCTGGCCACGCTGATCGCCTGCGTGGTCGCCGCCGCGCTCAATTTCGCGATTGAAAAAATTGCCTACCGACCTTTGCGCAACAGCCCCAAGCTGGCCCCGCTGATCACGGCGATCGGCATGAGCATCCTGCTGCAAACGCTGGCCATGATCATCTGGAAGCCCAACTACAAGGCCTACCCCACGCTGCTGCCGAGCACGCCGGTCAACATCGGTGGCGCCGTCATCACGCCCACACAGATCATGATTCTGGCGGTCACGGCGATTTCGCTGGCGCTGCTGATGTGGCTGGTCAATTCCACCAAGCTTGGTCGCGCCATGCGCGCCACCGCCGAGAACCCGCGCGTGGCGGCCCTGATGGGCGTGAAGCCGGACATGGTGATTTCGGCCACCTTCATCATCGGTGCGGTGCTGGCGGCGATTGCCGGCGTGATGTACGCATCCAACTACGGCACCGCCCAGCATTCGATGGGTTTCATCCCCGGTCTGAAGGCCTTCACCGCTGCCGTGTTTGGCGGCATCGGCAATCTTTCGGGGGCGGTGATTGGCGGTATTTTGCTGGGCCTGATCGAGTCGATCGGCTCGGGCTACATCGGTGACCTCACCGGTGGCGTGCTGGGTAGCCACTACACCGACATCTTTGCTTTCATCGTGCTCATCATCGTGCTCACGCTGCGGCCGTCCGGGCTCATGGGCGAGCGTGTGGCCGACCGTGCCTGAGGGGGAAAGCATGAAACAGAACAAGTTCTCCCAGTACCTGTTGATTGGCCTGGCACTTCTGGTGCTGCCGCTGATCCTGCAGTTCTTTGGCAACGCCTGGGTGCGCATTGCCGATGTGGCCCTGCTGTATGTGATGCTGGCCCTGGGCCTGAACATCGTGGTGGGCTACGCCGGCCTGCTCGATCTGGGCTACGTGGCCTTCTTTGCGGTGGGGGCCTACATGTACGGTCTGCTCGCTTCGCCGCACTTGCTCGACACCTTCCCCGCGCTGGCGGTGTACTTCCCCAATGGTCTGCACATGCCCTTGTGGGTGATCGTGCCTGTGGGCGCGGCGCTCGCCGGGCTGTTCGGCATGCTGCTGGGGGCGCCGACGCTCAAGCTGCGCGGGGACTATCTGGCCATCGTCACGCTGGGCTTTGGCGAGATCATCCGCGTGTTCATGAACAACCTGGACCACCCGGTCAACATCACCAACGGGCCCAAGGGCATCGACATGATCGACTCGATTTCCATCTTCGGCTGGAGTCTGAGCAAAAAGCTGACCATTGGTGAATTCGAGATCGCTTCGGTCACGCTGTACTACTACCTGTTCCTGTCGCTGGTGCTTTTGAGTGTGCTGATCTCGCACCGGCTGGAGTTCTCGCGCATTGGCCGCGCCTGGATGGCCATTCGCGAAGACGAAATCGCGGCCAAGGCCATGGGCCTGAACACCCGCAACCTCAAGCTGCTGGCCTTTGGCATGGGCGCCACCTTTGGCGGCGTGTCGGGCGCCATGTTTGCCGGTTTCCAGGGCTTTGTGTCGCCCGAGTCCTTCAGCCTGATGGAGTCGGTGATGATCGTGGCCATGGTGGTGCTCGGAGGATTGGGCCATTTGCCGGGCGTCATCCTTGGCGCGGTGCTGCTGTCCGCCTTGCCCGAGGTGCTGCGTTATGTGGCGGGACCCTTGCAGTCCATGACCGATGGCCGGCTGGACGCCGCCATCCTGCGCCAGTTGCTGATCGCATTGGCGATGATCGTCGTGATGCTGTTGCGTCCGCGGGGCATCTGGCCTTCGCCCGAGCACGGCAAGTCCCTGAACAACAAGAAATGAGGGCGCCTGCGATGACACAAGACACCGTTCTCAAAGTCGCCGGCATTTCCAAACGCTTTGGCGGCCTGCAGGCCCTCTCCGATGTGGGCATCACCATCCAGCGTGGCCAGGTCTATGGTCTGATCGGTCCCAACGGCGCCGGCAAGACCACCTTCTTCAATGTGATCACCGGCCTGTACACGCCCGACAGCGGCAGTTTCGAGCTGGCCGGCAAGCCCTACGAGCCCACTGCGGTGCATGAAGTGGCCAAGGCCGGCATTGCACGCACCTTCCAGAACATCCGCCTGTTCTCCGAAATGACGGCGCTGGAGAACGTGATGGTGGGGCGGCACATCCGCACCCGATCGGGTTTGCTGGGGGCTATTTTCCGCACCCCTGGCTTCAAAGCCGAAGAGGCGGCCATCGCCAGGCGCGCGCAGGAGCTGCTGGACTACGTGGGCATCGGCAAATACGCGGACTACCGCGCCCGCACCTTGTCGTATGGCGACCAGCGCCGGCTGGAACTCGCCCGGGCGCTCGCCACCGACCCGCAGCTGATCGCGCTGGACGAGCCGGCCGCTGGCATGAACGCCACCGAGAAAGTGCAGCTGCGCGAGCTGATCGACCGCATCCGCAAGGACAACCGCACCATCTTGCTGATCGAGCACGACGTGAAGCTGGTGATGGGTTTGTGCGACCGCGTGACCGTGCTCGACTACGGCAAGCAGATCGCCGAGGGCACCCCCGCCGAAGTGCAGAAAAACGACAAAGTGATTGAAGCCTATCTGGGCACCGGAGGACACTGAGATGGCGGACACACTGCTCAAGGTCAAAGGCCTGAAGGTGGCCTACGGCGGCATCCAGGCCGTCAAGGGGGTGGACATGGAGGTGCGCGAGGGCGAGCTGGTCACCCTGATCGGCTCCAACGGCGCTGGCAAGACCACCACCATGAAAGCCATCACCGGCACCCTGGCGCCGCAGGACGGTGACATCGAATACCTGGGCCGATCCATCCAGGGCCAGGGCCCCTGGGATCTGGTCAAACAGGGGCTGGCCATGGTGCCCGAAGGCCGCGGCGTCTTCACCCGCATGACCATCACCGAAAACCTGCAGATGGGCGCCTACCTGCGTTCTGACGATGCGGCGATCGCCGACGACATGGAGAAGATGTTCCACACCTTCCCGCGGCTGCGTGAACGCAAAGACCAGCTGGCCGGCACCATGTCGGGCGGCGAGCAGCAGATGCTGGCCATGGCCCGGGCCCTGATGAGCCGTCCCCGTGTGCTGTTGCTCGATGAGCCTTCCATGGGCCTGTCGCCCATCATGGTCGACAAGATCTTCGAGGTGGTGAAAGACGTTTACAGCCAGGGCATGACGGTGGTGCTGGTCGAGCAGAACGCCAGCCGTGCGCTGGCCATGGCCGATCGGGGCTATGTGATGGACTCTGGCCTGATCACCATGAATGGCCCCGGGCAGGAGCTGCTGGCCGATCCGAAGGTGCGGGCAGCCTATCTCGGGGAGTGAGTTCACAACATCCGGGACGGTTCCCGGCAAGGAGACGACGATGCGCCTCAATGAGCTGCAAGTGCGTGACTACCGCGAGCAAGGCTACCTGATCCCGCCTTACCGTCTGGAGCCGGTATTCCTGCAATCGCTGCAGGAGGCGCTGGACCAGCTGATCCGTGACAACCCGGGTGTGCGCCCTGAAAAACTCGTCAGTGCCCACATCGAAGGCCAGAACGACGAAGGCGTCAAGGGCAGCCAGCGCTTCCTGGAGCTGGCCATGCACAAGCCCATCGTCGACATGGTGGAACAGCTGATCGGCCCCGATGTGATCCTGTGGGGCTGCCATGTCTTCTGCAAGCCGCCCGCCGAGGGCTTTGAAACGCCATGGCACCAGGACGGCCACTACTGGCCGATACGGCCTCTGGCCACGTGCACCGTCTGGGTGGCATTGGAGCCCAGCACGTGCGAGAACGGTTGCCTGCGCGTGATCCCGGGCTCACACCGCCCGCAGGTGCTGCATCCGCACCTGCACGAAGACCGCACGGACCTCACGCTCAACCAACGCATGGCCGAGGGCACCTTCGATGAGCGCCAGGCGGTGGATCTGGAGCTCGAGCCCGGCCAGATGTCCATGCATGACGTCTACATGATCCACGGCGCCAAGGCCAACCGGTCCACGCAACGCCGCACGGGCGTGGCCCTGCGTTTCATGCCCGGCAGCTCGCTGTTTGATCGCAACCTGCGGCCCTCTGATGGCCAGACCGGCGTGCCGGTGAGCTTTGCCACACGGCCGCTGTGGCTGCTGCGCGGCAGCGACCGCACGGGCCAGAACGACTTTGAGGTCGGCCACTCCAGGCGTTGAACAGGTATCCGCTCAGCGCCCCATCCGGTCCAGGGTCTCTGGTCAGGCCTTGGCCTTGTCGGCCTCGGAGGTGAAGGCGTCGGCGAAGAACTCTTCATTGGGCAGACCGCCCTTGGCCACGTAATCGCGCTGGGCCGATTCCACCACGATGGGCGCGCCGCAGGCGTAGACCTGGAAGCCCGACAGGTCGGGGTGGTCTTCGAGCACCGCCTGGTGCACGAAGCCGGTGCGGCCGGTCCACTGGTCCTCGGCCTCTGCGTTGGAGATCACGGGTACGTACTTCAGGTTGGGCATGGCTTTGAGCTGCGCCTCGATCCAGTCGGCCATGTACAGGTCGGACGGACGGCGGCCGCCCCAGTACAGCGTGGCCGGACGGGTGATGCCTTTGTGCTGCATGTGCTCGATGAGGGCCTTGATCGGTGCAAAGCCGGTGCCCGAAGCCAGCAGGATCATCGGTTTGTCGGAATCCTCGCGCAGGTAGAAGCTGCCGTAAGGCCCCTCGGCGCGCAGGATGTCTTTTTCCTTCATGGTCGAGAACACCGGATCGGTGAACTTGCCGCCGGGCATGTGGCGGATGTGCAGCTCCACCATGGGCGGCGAGACTTCGAGCGTGTGCGGCGCGTTGGCCATGCTGTAGCTGCGGCGCGAGTTGTCGCGCAGGATGAACTCGATGTACTGACCGGCGCGGAACTTCATCGGGTCGTTGGCGGGCAGTTGCAGCTTGAGCACCACCACGTCGTGCGACTTCTTCTCCAGGCTGGCCACGCGCACCGGCATTTTCTTGACGGGCAGGCCGCCTTCTTCGGTCACCTGCTTGGACTCCAGCACCACATCGCTTTGCGCGGTGGCGCAGCAGGTCAGGATCAGGCCTTGCGCTTCTTCGGCGGCGGACAGGGCTTTTTCCTGGTGCGGGCCGTGCGTCACGGTGCCCGAGATCTTTTTGCATTTGCAGGAACCGCAGGCGCCGTCCTTGCAGCCATAGGGCAGGCCAATGCCCTGGCGGATGCCGGCGGCCAGCAGGGTTTCGGAAGACTCGGCGGCAAAGCTGCGGCCGCTGGGCTGAACAGTGATCTGGAAGCTCATGTTTTCGGTATCCTTGCGGGGTTTTCTGACCCGGAACCCCTGATTTTGCCTTCAAACCAGACCCCTCTCGGTGCCTTGCCGGCGCGCTTTCGCCGTCCGCGTGTGCTCATCGTCGGTTGCGGTGACGTGGGTCTGCGCGCCGCCGGCCAGCTCGGTGCGCCCCAAAGTCAGCGGGTGCGTCTGCTGGCATTGACTTCTTCGCCTGAGCGCGTGCGACTGCTGCGCGCCTGCGGACTGACCCCCTTGCTGGGCGATCTGGACCAGCCCGGTACGCTGCGTCGCCTGTCGGGCCTGGGGCAGCGGGTGCTGCATCTGGCGCCCCCTCCTGGCGATGCGCGTGGCGTGGTGACCCACGATCCCCGCACGCGGGACCTGCTGCGCGCCTTGCGCTTGCGCACACCGCCGCAGGCGTTGGTCTATGCCTCCACCACGGGCGTGTATGGCGACTGCCAGGGTCAGCGTGTGAGCGAATCGCGTCCGGTGCAGCCGCACACGGCACGCGCACGCCGCCGCGTGGACGCAGAGCAGTGGGTTCGTCTGCTGGGCCGCACAGGTGTGCGCAGCACCATCTTGCGCGTGCCGGGCATCTACGCGCAGGACCGCGAGGGCGGCACGCCACGCGAGCGCCTGCTCAAGGGCACACCGGTGCTGCAGGCGCAGGACGACGTCTACACCAACCACATCCATGCCAACGATCTGGCACGTGCCTGTGCGCTGGCTTTGTGGCGCGGGCGTGCTCAGCGCGTGCTCAACATCTGCGACGACACCGACATGAAAATGGGCGACTACTTTGACCTGGCCGCCGATCTGATGGGGCTGCCACGGCCGCCGCGTGTGCCCCGGGCCACGGCCAACGAGGCTTTGCCGCTCATGCTGCTGAGCTTCATGAGCGAGTCACGCCGCCTGGACAATGCCCGCATGAAGCGCGAGTTGCGGCTCAAACTGACCATGCCCCATGTGCGGCAGGGGTTGAGTCCGCAGGCGGGTTTGTTTGGAGCCTGAGGATGGACAGCCTGCGCATCGACAAGTGGCTCTGGGCGGCACGCTTTTACAAAACCCGCAGTCTTGCGGCCGAAGAAATCGGCAAGAACCGTGTACAGATCAACGGGCTCGATGCGAAAGCCTCGCGTGAAGTCAAAGCCGGTGACCGCGTGCGCCTGCGTCAGGGCCCCCTGGAGCGTGAGGTGTTGGTGCGCGGCGTCAGCGCTGTGCGCGGACCGGCACCCGTGGCGCAACAGTTGTATGAGGAAACGCCCGAAAGTGTGCAGCGCCGTGAGGCGGCGGCCCAGCAGCGTCGGCTGGCCGCGGAGCCGGCCCATACGATAGAACAGGGGCGTCCCACCAAGCGTGATCGCCGCCAGATGGACAAGGCTTGGAACGAGCGCTGGAGTGCTGGACTGGACTAAAGCCGGCGCAAAGCCTCGGCCACCAGCGGCGCGATGCTGACACTGTTGCTGGTGTGTGGTACGCCATCGGTGCTCCAGATCCGGCCCACACCAGCGCTGCGCACGACCTCCAGCGCATCTTGCGAAAACAGGGCATGCGTCACGGCCACATCCACGCGGCGTGCGCCCGCCTGCAGCAACAGGCGCGCGGCTTGTGCCAGGGTATGGCCGCTGCTGGCGATGTCGTCGAGCAGCACCACGTTGCGGTCCGTGACTTTCACATCGGGCAAGCGGATGTCGACCTGCCGGTCCCCGTGTCGGGTCTTGCGGCAAACACCGTGGTCCAGGCCATGCTGACGGGCCGCAGCGGTGATCCATTGCTCGGACTCTTCGTCAGGGCCGATCAGCAAGGCATTGGCGCATTGGCTGTGCACAAAGTCGGCCAGCAAAGGGGCAGCGGTCAGCGCGATCGCCTGCTTGGCCGGCACAGCCTCTTGCAGGGTGGACACCCGGTGCAGGTGCGGGTCGACCGTGATGACCGCATCGAACAGATCGGCCAGGTGGCGACCGATGATCTTCTGGCTGACAGCTTCGCCAGGCACAAAAGCCACATCCTGCCGCATGTAGGCCATATAAGGGGCCACCAGGGTCAGGTGCTCTGCGCCCAGCGCGTGCGCGGTGCGGGCGCTCAGCAGCAACTCGACCAGCTTGGCGTTGGGATGGTGCAAAGAACGCAGCACCACGACCCTCGAGGGCAAAGAGGCGGGCAGGCGCAGCTTGATTTCGCCGTCGGGAAACACATGCCGCTCCACGCACGCCAATGCCAGGCTGGCCGCATCGGCCAGCTTGAACGCCAGTGCACTTTCGTCTTCGAAGTAGAGCAACAGGGTGGGAGGAGGCATCAGAACTCCACGAACGCATGCGGCACATCAGCGGCACTGCCGATGGTGTAGCCCATCGATTTTTCACAGGCATTGCGTGCGAACTGCAAATCAGACGGGTAGAGGGCATGGACCCGGTAGAGCAGATCGCCGGTCTGCACTTCCTCGCCCAGTTTCCTGGCCAGATCCACGCCAGCGTTGGGCACCTTGGGGGCACCGGCAAACCGTGCGATGCGGGCGAGCTGGAAGTTGTCGATGCCACTGACCACGCCGGCACGTTCGGCGCGAACGTCGAACGTCAGCGGTCCGAGCGTCAGGTCGTTGTGGTCGAAAGCGCGGGCGCCCTGCGCCGCGATGATGTCGTTCATCTTGGCCAGTGCGCGGCCTGAGTCCAGGATGTCGCGCGCAATCGCAAAGCCGTCGCCGCCCCGCACATCGGGGCTGAATTCGATCAGCCGTCCAGCCAGTCGCAATGATTTCTGGCGCAAGTCCATGGGCGCACGCGGGTCGTTTTCCAGCACGCGCATGACGTCGCGGGCCTCCAGCACCGGACCGATGCCGTAACCAATGGGTTGACGCCCATCGCTGATGACCACGTCCAGAGACAGTTTCAGGCGGCCCGCCACGTATTCGAACAAGCGGCGCAGGCGTTGGGCCTCGGGCATGGAGCGAACCTTGGCCGTGGGTCCGATCGGGATGTCCAGCACCAGATGGGTCGAGCCTGCGGACACCTTCTTCGACAGGATGGATGCCACCATCTGTGCCGGGGAATCCAGCGACAAGGGCCGCTCCACGGAGATCAGCACATCGTCGGCGGGAGACAGCTGGGCCGTGCCGCCCCAGGTCAGGCAACCATGATGGGATTGCACGATCTCGGCCATCTTCTCGAATGACAGCTCTACATTGGCCAGCACCTCCATGGTGTCGGCCGTGCCCGAAGGCGATGTGATGGCGCGCGACGAGGTTTTGGGGCAGACCATGCCGTGCGCGGCCACGATGGGCACGATCAGCATGGAGGTGCGGTTGCCCGGAATGCCGCCGATGCAATGCTTGTCCACCACCACGCGCTCTTTCCAGTCCAGATGCCGTCCGGCTTCGATCATGGCCTGCGTGAGGTAGTAGACCTCTTCGCGGTCCAGCTCGTCGCGGTTGGTGGCCACGACGAAGGCGGTCAGCTCGATCTTGGAATAGTGGTGCTCGGCCACGTCATGGATGATGGCCCGGAAGTCGTCCAGCCCCAATCGCTCTCCAGCCAGTTTGCGGTGCAGGGCCTGAATCGATTCGGGTGGATCGGCCTGTGACACCGTGACGAGCTCACCGGGTTCCAGTCCCAGTTGCTTGAAGGCAGCGTCGGACAGGCCCAACTCGTTGCAGGCCAGCAAGTCGCCGTTGTCGACGACATTGAGTGTTGCCAGGACGCTGTGCCCGTTGGTGCGTACCTCTACCTTGGACAAGGCCTTGAAGCCTTCGGCACGGTAGATTTCGCAATCCTTGTGCATGTAGGCCACGTTCTCGTGGTAGGTGTCGATGCGCATGCGCCGCAGGCTCAGGCGGGCACCGCCAAGGCTTTCGCAGCCGCTGCTGTTTCCTGCGTCAATGGTGTTGTTCATGTGGTTCGATGCCCTGCGAAGCACAAAGACCCGTGTGAGCCTGCATGATCCAACGGCGTGCCTCGAAGGTCCATCATAAAACCGTGCACGGCAGAGGGTACAGGCACAGCGTAAAGAAAAAAGGCAACTTCGGGAAGTTGCCTTTTTGTCTGGGACCCGCAACGTGTGCGGTCGCTTTGTGTGGTGCCCGGGGCCGGAATCGAACCGGCACGCCTTGCGGCGGGGGATTTTGTGTCCCCGGCGGCTACCAATTTCACCACCCGGGCCGTTGGGAGCCGAGATTATCGCACAGCGAACGCAGGCGATCGGCTCAAGAAAACCGACCCGGGGTCGATTCCGAAAGTGCTGCTTTCGGCGGACTGAACCTGTCTTGTCATGAAAAAACCTTTACCCGTTCTGGCTGCGCTGTCTATCGGCCTGGCCTGCCAAGGCCCTGTGTGGGCACAGGCACGCAAGGATGCTGCGGCCGGCTGCCTGGTGGCCGAGTTCAAGACCTTGTCGCTGAGCCTCGGCGATGTGGAGCAACGTGCCCGCCAGGCGCAGGCCTGGCTGCAGCGCAATATCGCCAGGTGTTCGGTGGAGCAGTTGTCGGCGATCAAAGGCAACAGCCCTTCCTGGCTGGGCCATGCGCTGACCCCCGAGCTGGCCGGTTTGATCGAAGGGGCGGTCGAAGTGAAGGCGTCCGGGAACTCAGCCCTGCTGGGACAGCTCTACGAATCGCTGGGCAAGGAAGGCACGGCGTCCGTGGTCACCTACAAGAACCCGACACCGCGAGCGCCCGTAGTTCAGCCGCCCATGGTGCAGGGCGGTCTGGCAGGGGCGGTCAACTACGGCAATGTGGTGGGGCCGTCCACGGCCATCGTGAACCAGACCGGCAATCAGAACACGGCCCAGAATACCCAGCAGTTCCAGAGTGGCTGGAACAGCCCGCCATCGGCTTGGCCAGGACAGATGCCCAACCGGTGACAGTGGCTTGATCCACGGGCGCAGCTTGGACGATGCACTTGTGGCAAAGTAGCGGGATGACCTATCCCACCATTGAAGACGCCATTGGCAAGACGCCGCTGGTGGCCCTGCAGCGCATGGGCGCTGCCGACAACGCGGCCCGGGGCAATGTGATCCTGGGCAAGCTCGAAGGCAACAACCCGGCGGGTTCCGTCAAGGACCGACCGGCGCTGTCGATGATCCGCCGTGCCGAAGAGCGCGGTGAAATCCAACCCGGCGACACCCTGATCGAGGCGACCTCGGGCAACACCGGCATCGCGCTGGCCATGGCGGCCGCCATCAAGGGTTACCGCATGATTTTGATCATGCCCGAGGACCTGTCGATCGAACGCGCCCAGACCATGAAGGCCTTTGGTGCCGAGCTGATCCTCACGCCCAAGAGTGGTGGCATGGAATACGCCCGCGACCTGGCCGACAACATGGCCGCGCAAGGCAAGGGCCGCATCCTCGACCAGTTTGCCAACCCCGACAACCCGCGCATCCACTACGAAACCACCGGCCCCGAAATCTGGGAACAGACAGCCGGCCGCATCACCCACTTCGTGAGCGCCATGGGCCCCACCGGCACCATCACCGGCGTGTCGCGTTTCCTGAAAGAGAAGAACCCGGCCATCCGCATCATCGGTGCGCAACCCAGCGAAGGGTCTCGCATCCCTGGCATCCGCAAGTGGCCGCAGGAATACCTGCCCAAGATCTACGATCCCAGCCATGTGGACGAGCTGGTGTACGTGAGTCAGGCCGATGCCGAAGACACCTGCCGCGAGCTGGCCCGTGCCGAAGGCATTTTCGCGGGCATCTCGGCGGCGGGCGCTTGCTGGGTGGCGCAGCAAATCGCGGCCACGGTCAAGGATGCGACCATCGTCTTCATCGTCTGCGACCGAGGCGACCGCTACCTCTCGACCGGCGTTTTTCCTGCCTGATTTTTCGGAGTCGCTGACATGGCCGAATACCGTTTTTGCCCGATGTGCTCTGCGCCTCTGGGCTGGCTCACGCAAATGGAAGACGGCGGAGAAAAGCTCCGCCTGCGCTGCACTGAATGCGACTTCACCCACTGGAACAACCCCACTCCGGTGTTGGCTGGCATCGTGCAGGTGGGCGAGCAGGTGCTGCTGGCGCGCAATGCCGCCTGGCCGGGACGGCGCTTTGCGCTGATCACCGGCTTCATGGAGGCGGGAGAGACGCCCGAAGACGGCATCCGCCGCGAGATTGCGGAAGAGACCAACCTCACGGTCACTGCATTGAAACTGGTGGGCGTCTACGACTTCCAGCGCATGAACCAGGTCATCATCGCCTACCACGCGCAGGCCGAGGGCGAGGTGCGGCTCTCGCCCGAACTGGCCGAGCACAAAATGTTTGACCTGAAGGACCTGATCTGCTGGCCCGCCGGCACCGGCTACGCGCTGGGCGACTGGCTGCGCACCCAGGGCATCGAACCGACCTTCATGAGCTGGGCCGAGCGCGAGGCGCAAAGCCAGGAGACCTCCGAGTGAACACCGACAAGGAAATCGACACCAGCGGCCTGAACTGCCCGCTGCCCATCCTCAAGGCCAAGAAAGCGCTGACCGAGCTGCAAAGCGGTCAGACCCTCAAGGTGATTGCGACCGACCCGGGTTCGTGGCGCGACTTCGAGGCTTTTGCACGCCAGACCGGCAACGAGCTGGTGTCGCAAGAGAAGACCGAGACGAACTTCGTCTACGTGCTCAGGCGCCGCTGAAAAGGCATTCGCGCGCAGGGGCGCGCTCCCACCAAGGGCAGCATGCAGGAGGCCGCCCCTGCGGCCGAATGGACTTTCGCGCGCGGGGGCGCGCTCCCACAAAGGAGCAGCGTGTCGGAGGCCGCCCCCGCGGCCGAATGGTTTTTTCGCGAGCTGCGGCACGCGCCT
>CAXRGK010000157.1:0-4490 GCA_964230145.1 Burkholderiaceae bacterium
ACCACGGTGGTGTCGCCCCGGCTGACGAACTTCATCATCGGGCTGGTCTCGTGGCTGGTGCTGACCTGGGTGAAACCGACTTCGCGCGCGATGCGGGCAGCGGCCTGCTCATGGTCGGTGTAGCGGTAGCCGTGCATGAAGACCACGGCCACGCTGCGCAGGCCCGCGTCGTATGCATCCCACAGGCGTTAGCGCAGGTGCGCTTCGTCGAGTGGCTCCACCACCTCGCCATGCGCACCCACGCGCTCGCAGGCCTCGAGCACACGCGCGTACAGCAGCTCGGGCAGCACGATCTGGCGGTCAAACAGGCGCGGGCGGTTCTGGTAAGCGATGCGCAGCGCGTCGCGGAAACCCCGGGTGGTGACCAGCAGCGTGGGCTCACCCTTGCGCTCCAGCAGCGCGTTGGTGGCCACGGTGGTGCCCATCTTCACGCACTCGACCTGCTCGGGCGTGACCGGCTCACCAGCCTTCAAGCCCAGCAAGTGGCGGATACCGGCGACTGCCGCATCGCGGTACTGCTCGGGGTTTTCAGACAACAGCTTGTGCGTGACCAGCGTGCCGTCCGGGCGCTTGCCCACCACATCGGTGAAGGTGCCGCCACGGTCGATCCAGAACTGCCAGCGGGAAGGTGTCACAGGGTTCGTCATGGTGATGCTCAGAGGGAAGCGGCAGAACGCGCCGCCTGGTCGTACATGCCCGACAGCACACGCAACAAGCGGGCCAGATCACCGATGTCACGGTTGAGGCTCTCATCGGCCTTGAGCGCCGAGATCAGGCAAGCCTCACGAATCTCGCGGTAGCGCTGCACCAGCTGCTGCCCTTTGTCGGTGGCGGCGTAGGTCACGTCCTTGCCGTTCTTGCTGGAAGCCACCACACCCAGGCCCAGCAGCTTTTTGAGCGCGTAGTTCACCAGGTGCGTGTCTTCGATGTTCATGATGAAGCAGATGTCGGCCAGCCGCTTGTCGCGCGCGCGGTGCGTCACATGGTGCAGCACCAGCACATCCAGCGGCGTCAGGTCCTTGAGCCCCGCCGCCGACATGCAGTGCACCACCCAGCGGTGAAAGGCATTGCCGGCCACAATCAAGCCGAACTCGAACTCACTCATCTGCGCACTGTCTGGCGACACCAGATGGGCGGAAGAAACGATGGGGGTGGTCGAGGATGGTGAAGCGATGCTTTTGCGTGACATGGTGCATGCGCACAACAAAGGTGCAGGGATTGGCTGAACACAAAGTCTAGAGCCATCAACAACAAAATGCCAACAAAATGTCGACATTAAGGGAAATCACCGATCCCCAACACCGCCCGCTTGCATACAGTCAACGCCAGACCGATGCACCAGGATGATGCCGTACCGCTGGTACGCGTCTTGCTCGGCTTGAACATCCCTTTTCCAGGAGCCCTCATGAAACGCCGTACCCTGAACCTGAGCCTCATGTCTGCAGCAGTGGCCTGCGTGCTCGCCTACGCTGCCCCTGCGCAGGCCCAGACCAAATGGGACCTGCCCGCAGCCTACCCCGCCACCAACTTCCACTCGGTCAATCTGAACCAGTTTGCCGCCGATGTGGACAAGGCCAGCGGCGGCAAGCTCAAGATCACGGTCCATGCCAACGCCTCGCTGTTCAAGGCGCCCGAGATCAAACGCGCGGTGCAGGGCGGCCAGGCCCAGGCGGGCGAGATCCTGCTGGCCAACTTCAGCAACGAATGGCCCATTTACGCCGCAGACGGCCTGCCCTTCCTGGCCGACAGCTACGACGAGTCGATCAAGCTTTACAAGGCCCAGAAACCCCTGATGGAGAAAAAGCTCGCCGAGCAGGGCATGGTGCTGCTGTACTCGGTGGCTTGGCCGCCACAGGGCATTTACAGCAAGAAGCCGATCAACAGCGCCGCCGATCTCAAAGGCATCAAGTGGCGCTCTTACAGCCCCTCGACCGCCCGCATAGCCGAACTGGTGGGCGCACAGCCGGTGACCGTGCAGGCGGCCGAATTCACCCAGGCCCTGGCCACTGGCGTGGTCGAATCGACCATGACCTCTGGTGCCACCGGCGTGGACAGCAAGCTCTACGAACACCTCAAGTATTACTACGACGTGCAAGCCTGGCTGCCCAAGAACGCTGTACTGGCCAACAAGAAAGCTTTTGACGCGCTCGACAAGGCCACGCAGGACGCCGTGATGAAAGCCGCAGCGGATGCCGAAACCCGTGGCTGGGCAGAGTCCCGCAAGGTCAACGAAAGCACCCTGGCCACACTCAAGGCCAACGGCATGACCGTCACCGCCCCATCGGCCCAGCTCAAGGCTGACATGAAGAAGGTCGGCGACACCATGCTCAAGGAATGGCTGGACAAGTCTGGTGCCGAGGGCAAGGCCCTGATCGACGCTTACAACCGATAAGCCCTTCATGAACGCAGTACCCTCCGCCAGCGCCAGCCGCTGGCGGCGTTTTTTCGACGCTCTGTATGCCGCGGGTGGCCAACTGGCCGCCCTGTGCGTGCTGGCCATCCTCATCCTCATGGTTTATGCCTCGGTCGGTCGCTCGCTCGACTGGCGCGTGGCCTGGATCAATGACGTGGTGGCCTGGCTGTGCGCTGCAGCCGCGTTTCTGGGCATGGCCTACAGCTTTCGCAACGGCGATTTCGTGCGCGTGACGCTGTTGCTCGAATCGGTATCGCCTGCCGTGCGCCGCTGGCTCGAGGTCGTCTCGCTGGCCATTGCCGCCGTGGCCATTGGCTATCTGGGCTACTGGGCGGCGCGCTTCACGTACGAAAGTTGGGAGTTCAACGACATTGCGGGCAACATGGTCGCCATCCCGATCTGGATTCCGCAGATGAGCTTTGTGATCGGCGCCCTGATCCTGGTGATTGCCGTGCTTGACGAATGCGTGTGCGTGCTGCGCGGCGGCAAGCCCAGCTACGTGGCCCGCGTGGAAGAACGCCACGCCCGCGGCGACTTCTCGGAGGAACTGTGATGGGACTGCTTGAAATCGGCGGCCTGCTGCTGTTCCTGATGCTGCTCATGCTGGGCGGCGGTGTGTGGATCGCCATGACGCTGGCCATCGTAGGCTGGGTCGGCCAGGCCTTCTTCACCAACACCCTGCCTGGCAAGAACCTGTTTTCATCGTTCTGGGAAACCGCGGCCAGCTGGGAGCTGGCGGCCTTGCCCATGTTCATCTGGATGGGCGAAATTCTGTACCGGACCAAACTGTCCGAGCAGATGTTCGACGGCCTGGCCCCCTGGCTGTCCAAGGTGCCGGGGCGCCTGATGCACACCACCATTTTGGGCTGCGGCATCTTCGGTTCGGTCTCGGGTTCATCGGCTGCCACCTGCGCCACCATTGCCAAGGTGGCCCTGCCCGAGCTGGAGCGGCGCGGTTATGACCGCAACATCGCGCTGGGTTCGCTCGCCGCAGCTGGCGGCCTGGGCATTTTGATTCCGCCGTCCATCACCATGGTGGTCTACGCGGTGGCGGCTGACGCCAGCGTGATCCGCCTGTTCCTGGCCGGCTTCCTGCCGGGCTTTCTGCTGATGGGCCTGTTCTCGGCCTACATCGGCTGGTGGAGCCTGAAGAACCCGGACAAGGTACCGCCACCTGAAGCACCCACGCCGTTGTGGGACAAAATCCGCCGCTCGGGCAGCCTGATCCCCTGCACGCTGCTGATTGTGTTCATCGTCTGGGTGCTGGTGGCCGGCATCGCCACCGCCACCGAATGCGCAGCCTGGGGCGTGGTGGGCTCGCTGGCGATTGCCGCTACCGGCCGCAGCCTGACCTGGGAGAGTTTCTGGCAAGGTCTGGTAGGCGCCACCCGCGTGAGCTGCATGATCATGTTCATCCTCGCCGGTGCGGCCTTCCTGACCAAGACCATGGCCTTCACCGGCATCCCACGTGAACTGGCCGAGTTCGTGCACAGCCTGCAGCTGTCACCCTACGGGCTGATCGCGGTGCTGGTGGTGGTCTATCTGATTTTGGGCACTGCACTGGACGGCATCTCGATGATCGTGCTCACGAGCGCCGTGGTGTTGCCCATGGTGCAAAAAGCCGGCTTCGACCTGGTCTGGTTCGGCATCTTCATCATCATGCTGATCGAAATCGCCGAAATCACACCACCGGTGGGTTTCAACCTGTTTGTGCTGCAGAACATGACCGGCATCGACAGCAACCGCATCGCGCGCGTGACGCTGCCGTTTTTCGCCTGCATGATCCTGGGCATCGTGCTGATCACGGTGTTCCCGTCCATCGTGACCAGTGTGCCCGACTGGCTGATGGGGGCATCGCGCTGAGCCGGCGCATGGCTGGTCCGGCCTGGACGAGGAACACATGACCCCTGACCGCATCACGTAAGATCGCCGCTCCCTCAAAGGAATGGCATGTTCAAGAATGTGATGGTTTACCGCATCGGCGAGGGCTGGAGCCCCAGCCTGAGCGATGCGGACAGCGCGCTGCAGAGCCAGCGTGTTACGGAGTGTGGCGCCACCCAGGACAAATCGGTCGGCT
>CAXRGK010000158.1:0-2278 GCA_964230145.1 Burkholderiaceae bacterium
CCGGAATGACGGTAGTACTTCTTGTCCAGGGACTTGGTACCGGTCACTTTGAGCTTGGAAGCATTGATGACAACGATGAAATCACCGGTGTCGACGTGAGGCGTGTAAATGGCCTTGTGTTTGCCGCGCAGACGGAGAGCACCTTCGCTGGCTACTCGTCCGAGGACCTTGTCGGTCGCGTCAATCACAAACCATTCATGCACGACCTCAGCGGGTTTTGCGCTGAACGTGGTCATGTTTTTCTTTCGAAAAGAGGTTTGTCGGGCTCTTTTCCACGGTCGGTGCTCTTCTGTTGAGAGCCTCTTAGGTGGGAGGTGAATCTTCGCCGCGGAGCCACAAAAGCGCTGCGAAGCCCGCCATTATACGAAAAATACAGCCAACCGGGCAGGGGTGGGCTTGGGGGCTGGGTGGCAGCCGACATTTCGGCGTGCAGCGACGAGGAGGCTGCCACCCGGCCCCCAAGCCTACCTCTGCCCGGTTACCATCCCCCCATGTTCAGTTACCGCCACGCCTTCCATGCCGCCAACCACGCGGACGTGCTCAAGCACATCACGCTGCTGGCCACACTTCGCCATCTGCAGCAAAAAGAGGCCGGCATCACCCTGATCGACACCCATGCCGGCGCCGGCCTGTACCGGCTGGACGGTGACTATTCGCAAAAAGGTGCCGAAGCGCAGGACGGCATGTTCAAGCTGCTCGAAGCCGCTGCCGAGCGCGAAGACCTGCCCGAACCGGTACAGGACTACCTGGACCAGGTGGCCCATTTCAACCCGGGTGGCGAAGCCCGTGTCTATCCTGGCTCGCCCGTGCTGATGGCGCAGCTCTTGCGCCACGAAGCCCGCGACCGGCTCAAGCTGTTCGAGCTGCACCCCACTGACATCAATGCCCTGGCCGGCAACATGGCCCAGCTCGAACTCGGCCGGGCGGTACAGGTCAGCCGCGAAGACGGTTTTGAATCGCTCAAGAAGCTGCTGCCACCACCCGCGTCGACCAGTGGCTCCAAGCGGGCCATGGTACTGATCGACCCCAGCTACGAGATCAAGTCCGACTACGCCAAGGTCAGTCAGGTGATCGCGGACTGTCTCAAGCGCTTCCCGACAGGCACCTATCTGGTCTGGTACCCCATCATTCCGCGCCCCGAGGCACATGAGCTGCCCCGGCGCCTGCGCACCCTGGCCAACCAGGCCCGGCGCAGCTGGGTACATGCCACGCTGGCCATTGGCAAGGGGGGCGAAGGCGACACCGGCCTTTCGGCCAGCGGCATGTTCGTCATCAACCCGCCCTTCACGCTGGCCGAACACTTGCGTGCCGCGCTGGCTGTGGTCGGACCGGCGCTGGCCCGCGGCAACGGCAAGGGCTGGCAGGTCGAGGCCGGGAGCGCCTGAACCTGACCGGAACAGGCTCAGGGAAAGTCCTGACGCACAGCCCTCAAAATTAACCGACCGATCGGTCGGTTAATCGCTATACTTCGCTTCCAGGCGCCTCAAGACGGCGCAGGAGAAGCCCATGTACACGCAATCCTTCAGCGTTTCCGACCAGGACGACGCCAAATCCGCCGGTCTCAAGGCCGTACCCAAAGAAGCCAGCGCCGCCGAGCAGGCCCTGCAGGCCCAGTTCGACGCCCGCATCGACGCCGATGGCCGCATCGAGCCGCGCGAGTGGATGCCGGACGCTTACCGCAAGACCCTGGTGCGCCAGATCAGCCAGCACGCCCACAGCGAAATCGTCGGCATGCTGCCCGAAGGCAACTGGATCAGCCGCGCCCCCAGCCTCAAGCGCAAGGCCATCCTGATCGCCAAGGTGCAAGACGAAGGCGGCCACGGCCTCTACCTCTACAGCGCCGCCGAAACCCTGGGCACCAGCCGCGACCAAATGCTGGACGCGTTGCACACTGGCAAAGCGAAATACAGCTCCATCTTCAACTACCCCACGCTCAACTGGGCCGATGTGGGCGTGATCGGATGGCTGGTCGATGGCGCGGCCATCATGAACCAGATCCCGCTTTGCCGCTGCTCCTACGGCCCCTACGCCCGCGCCATGGTGCGCGTGTGCAAGGAGGAGTCCTTCCACCAGCGCCAGGGCTACGAGATCATGATGACGCTGGCGCGCGGCACGGACGCCCAGAAGGAGATGGCGCAGGACGCGCTCGATCGCTGGTGGTGGCCGTCGCTGATGATGTTCGGGCCGCATGATGCCGAAAGCCAGCATGGCGACCAGTCGATGAAGTGGAAGATCAAGCGCTTCACCAATGACGAGTTGCGGCAGAAATTCGTCAACG
>CAXRGK010000159.1:0-4403 GCA_964230145.1 Burkholderiaceae bacterium
CTGCACGGCTTGTCCCGCGCCTTGGTGACGGACAGCCTGTTCGCGCGCGAACGCCTGGGCTCGACTGGCCTGGGGCATGGCGTGGCCATTCCGCACGGCCGCATCAAGGGGCTCAAGGCCCCGATGGCTGCCGTCTTCTCCCTGGCCCAGCCCATTGGATTCGATGCGCCGGACGAGCAACCGGTGAGTCTGCTGATCTTCCTCCTCGTGCCTGAAGCGGCGACCCAGAAGCACCTGGAAATCCTGTCTGAAATTGCCGAGCTGCTCAGCGACAGCGCCTTGCGCGAGAACATCAAGGCCAGCACCACCCAGGACGGCCTGCACCAGCTGATTGCCCAGTGGCGTTCGGCCCAGACTGTCTGACTGCCCCCCCGAGACCAGAGGCCGCATGAAACCGACCGTGGTCAGCGCCGATGTCCTGTTCGAGGACCACCGTGCCCAGCTGAAATGGCAATGGGTGGCGGGCTTGGGCGCTTCCGAGCGCCGTTTTGACGAAGTGGCCGTGCGCGAGGCGACTTCCGGTGCCGATCTGGTGGGCTACCTGAACTACATCCATCCCTACCGGGTGCAGATTCTGGGCCCACGTGAAGTGGCCTACCTGACCAACTCCACACCCGAAGACTGTGCCCGGCGCATTGCCCGCATCGTCACGCTGGAGCCGCCGGTGCTGGTTCTGGCCGATGGCCAGGTGGCGCCCGAAGCGCTGCTGTCCATGTGCGAACGTGCGCAGATCCCGATGTTCGCCACCAAAGAGTCGTCGGCATTTGTCATTGACGTTCTGCGCGCCTACCTGTCCAAGCACTTCGCCGACCGCACCACTATGCACGGCGTGTTCATGGACATCCTGGGCCTGGGGGTGCTGATCACCGGTGAGTCCGGGCTGGGCAAGAGCGAACTGGGCCTGGAGCTGATCTCGCGTGGCAACGGCCTGGTGGCCGACGATGCGGTGGATCTGTACCGCATCAACCAGACCACCATCGAGGGCCGTTGCCCCGATCTGCTGCAGAACCTGCTGGAAGTGCGCGGCATCGGCCTGCTGGACATTCGTGCCATCTTTGGTGAAACCGCAGTGCGCCGCAAGATGCGCCTGAAGCTCATCGTGGACCTGGTGCGCAAAGAGACGCTCGAGCGTGAATACGAGCGTCTGCCCGCCGAGCCACTGACCCAGGACATCCTGGGCATTCCGGTGCGCAAGGCGGTGATTCAGGTGGTGGCTGGGCGCAACATCGCCGTGCTGGTGGAAGCTGCCGTGCGCAACACCATCCTGCAGATGCGCGGCATTGACACGTTTCAGGAGTTCATGGACCGCCAGCGCCGCGCCATGGAGTGACCATCAGCCCTGCCGATGCGGGCAGGGTTTGCGGGTGCAGTGGGCGTACAGGCTCAGTGCGTGGTCCGCAATCTCGAAACCTTTGGCTTGGGCCACGGCCTGCTGACGGGCTTCGATTTCGGGGTCATAGAACTCTTCCACCCGGCCGCAATCCAGACACACCATGTGGTCATGGTGCTGGCCCTCGTTGAGCTCGTAGACCGCCTTGCCGCTTTCGAAATGGTTGCGGTGCAGCAAGCCGGCCTGCTCGAACTGCGTGAGCACCCGGTACACAGTCGCCAGTCCAATGTCCGCGCCTTCCTGCAACAACTGGCGAAACACGTCTTCGGCCGTCATGTGGCGCTGTACGCCGCGCTGGAAAACCTCCAGGATTTTCAGGCGAGGGCCGGTGGCTTTCAGGCCGCTGCTCTTGAGGTCGTCGATCTGCATGGGATGGTGCTTGGAGTGTGGCGGTCGCGCGGCGGGCTGGCCGCTACAATGCCCCGATGATATCGGCCTGCATCCAACCATGACAGCCTCACTGATGATTCGTCTGACTTTGCTGACCCTGGCCGCGGTGGCAGGTTTGTCCGGTTGTGGATTCCCCCAGGGGGTGCACCGTGACTCCTTCAAGCCGTATGTGCCCGATGTGGTGCAGGGCAATTTCGTCTCACGCGAACAGCGCCAGTACCTGCGCCCTGGCATGACCCGGGCCCAGGTGCGCGATGTGCTGGGCACCCCCTTGGTCACCAGTCTGTTCCATGCCGACCGTTGGGACTACGCGTTTTCCATCCGTCGCCAGGGTGTGGCGCCCCAGCAGTTCCGCATGACGCTGTACTTCAGCAACGATGTGCTCAGCAGCATCGAAAGCGACGAATTGCCCAGTGAAGTGGAATTCGTGCAGCGTCTGAGCACCCCCACCCCGGCGATCAAGGTCCCGTCACTGGAGGCGACCGAGGAACAGCTCAAGAAATACCCGGCCAGCCGAAGCAGTCAGGCTGCGCCTGCCGCTCCTCAGGCGCCCTTGCCTGCCCATTACCCGCCGCTGGAGTCTGCGCCTCGCTGAGGGGCGATTGCAGTGCCTGCTTTTTCTGTGAATCGAACATGACCGCTTCTTCCTCGAACAATGCCTTGCCCATTGCCGTGGCTGGCGCTACCGGCCGCATGGGGCACATGCTGATCGAAGCCATTCTGGGCACCGAAGACTGCCGCCTCTCGGGCGCGCTCGACATCGCTGCCAGCCCCGCGCTGGGGCAGGATGCCGCCGCCTGGCTGGGCAAGGCCTCGGGTGTGGCCGTGACCAGCGATCTGCGTGCCGGTCTGAAGGATTCGAAATTCCTGATCGATTTCACCCGCCCCGAGGGCACGATGGCGCATCTCAAGGTTTGCCGTGAGCTGGGCGTTAAGGCCGTGATCGGCACCACCGGTTTTTCGGAAGAACAAAAAGCCGAGATTGCCGACATTGCCAAGGACATCGCCATCGTCATGGCGCCCAACATGAGCGTGGGCGTCAATGTCACGCTCAAGCTGCTGCAGATGGCCGCGCAGGCGCTGGCCACCGGCTACGACATCGAAATCATCGAAGCGCACCACCGCCACAAGGTGGACGCGCCCAGCGGCACCGCGCTCAAGATGGGTGAGGTGATCGCCGAAGCGATTGGCCGCGATCTGAAAGAGTGCGCTGTCTACGAGCGCTACGGCCACACCGGCGAGCGTGACCCGTCCACCATCGGTTTTTCCACCATCCGCGGTGGTGACATCGTGGGCGACCACACGGTGCTGTTTGCCGGCACCGGCGAACGCATCGAGGTCACGCACAAATCGTCGAGCCGCGCCACCTACGCCCAGGGCAGCCTGCGTGCGGTGCGCTTCCTGGCTGGGCAGCCGCGCGGCCTGTTTGACATGTTCGACGTGCTGAACCTGCGCTGAAAACCATGAGCCCCCACATTCGCCACTTCGTGCGCTCACTGCCCCCCGAGGGGGTGCTGTCCTTCTTGGGGCGGCCCTGCGCAGGACGGCCATGAGCCTGGCCGATTTCTGGCTGCACAGCGACGCCTTCAGCCTGTTCCTGGCGCTGGTGTTGCTGGCGCTGTCGGTGGCCAGCTGGGTGGTGATCGTCTGGAAATGGCGTTTGCTGCGGCGCGTGCAGGCGGATCTGCCGCGCAGCATCGCGGCTTTCTGGCAGGCGCCGCACCTGACTGCGGCCCGCGAGCAGCTGCCCGCTTTTGACCGCGACCGTTGCTTGTCGCCGTTGGTCGACGCCACAGAACAACCCCTGACGGGCACGCTGGCTGGCGCCGGTTTGCGCCATGAACAGCTCACCCGTACCTTGCGCGACGCCCTGCACGAGGTGCTGCGCCGCCTGCAGTGGGGCCAGACGGTGCTGGCCACTGCCGGGTCGATTGCGCCGTTTGTGGGCCTGTTGGGCACCGTCTGGGGCATCTTCAACGCCCTGACCGGCATGGCCGAGGCGGGCCAGCTGACCGTGGACAAAATCGCCGGCCCGGTGGGCGAGGCGCTGGTCATGACCGCTTTCGGGCTGGGCGTGGCGATTCCGGCGGTGCTGGGCTACAACCTGCTCGGCCGCCGCATCGGCCAGATCGAGTCCGAACTCGAGGGTTTTGCCCACGACCTGCGTGGCCTGCTCGCAGGCAAGGACTGAAAAGGTATGTCATTCGGTCGCCTCGAACGCCGCACCGAAGCGCCGCCGATGAGCGAGATCAACGTCACGCCGCTGGTGGACGTGATGCTGGTGCTGCTGGTGATCTTCATGCTGACCGCGCCGCTGCTCACCAGTGCGGTGCGGCTGGATTTGCCCAACGCCGAGGCGCCTTCCGCCGCATCAAGCCCCGCGGCGCTCACCCTGGCGCTCGATGCCCAAGGCGACATTTTTCTGAATGACCGCCCGGTCACCCCGGAGCAGCTGCGCCAGCGTCTGCAGGAGGTGGCCCACGCGAATCCGGACGCCGAACTGCAGCTGCGCGCTGACCAGTCGCTGTCTTACGGCAAGGTGGTGGAGGTGATGGCGCTGGCCCAGAAAGCGGGCCTGTCGCGCATCGGGTTTGTGGCGCAGCCGGTGGCGCGCTGATTTTTG
>CAXRGK010000160.1:0-3362 GCA_964230145.1 Burkholderiaceae bacterium
CGGGATTATCCCGCGGCACAATGGCGTCGCCCTGTCATCGCTGCTGCCATCCATGACCCGCGTCGCACCCCCGCAAACCAACCGGCGCCGCCTGCTGCTTGGCGCGGCGGCGGGCGCCCTGCTGCCCTTCCCGGCGCAGACCCAGCCTGCCTTTCCCTCGCGGCCGCTTCGCATCGTCGTACCCTTTGGCGCCGGCGGCGTGGCCGACCTGACCGCGCGTGCGGTGGCGCAGCCGCTGGGCGAAGCACTGGGCCAGCCGGTGGTGATCGACAACCGTCCTGGCGCGGGCGGCGTGGTGGCTGGTGAAATTGTGGCCAAGGCCGAGCCCGATGGGCATACCCTGCTGCTCATGTCCAACGGCACCGCCGTCAGCGCCGGCATGTTCAAGACCTTGCCTTACAACACCCGCACCGATTTCGCGCCCGTGTCTTTGCTGGGCTTGTTCGACATGGCGGTGGTGGTGCCCGAAAACTCGCCACACAAGAGCCTGGCCGATTTGATCGCCTATGGCCGCGCCAATCCGGGCAAGCTCAACATCGCCACCATCAACATCGGCAGCACCCAGAACCTGGCGGCCGAGCTGCTGCGCACCCAGGCCAACCTGATCGCGCAGATCGTGCCCTACAACGGCACTCCGGCCGTGCTCAATGCGCTGCGTGGAGGTCAGGTGGACATGGCGGTCGAGATCCTCGGCCCGCTCAAACCCCAGATTGCCGCCAAGGCCGTGCGTCTGCTGGGCGTGATGGGCGAGCAGCGCCCCAAAGACATGCCCCAGGTGCCCACACTGCGTGAGCTGCCTGGCCTGAGCAACTTCAATGTGTCGTCGTGGAATGCCCTGGCTGCACCGGGCAAGACCCCCAAGGCCGTGGTCGACCGCCTGAGTGCCGAAGTGGCCAAGGTGATCGCCCAGCCAGAAATCGCACAGCGCCTGGCCGGATTCAACGTCCGAGCCCAATCCAGCACGCCCGCCCAGCTGACCCAGCTGCTGGACCGAGACATCGTGCGCTGGACGGAGGTGATCCAGAGAGCGGGGATTGCGCAGCAATAAGAAATAACCACATCAACTGTCACTAAGCGCCATGAAACGCCGCACCTTCATCCAGTCTTTTGGTTTGTCTGGTTTTCTTTCCCACACAGTTTGGGCCCAGGACAAATACCCTGCCAAGCCCATCACCTGGATCTGTCCCTACGCTGCCGGTGGCAACGCAGACAGCCGTTCTCGGCAGGTGGGCAAGGTCATGGGCGCGTTGCTGGGCCAGCCCATCGTGATCGACAACAAAGCCGGCGCAGGCGGCAACATTGGCACCGAGGCCATTGCGCGCGGCAAGCCTGACGGCTACACGATTGGCATGGGCAACTTTGCCCCGCTGGCGGTGAACCATGCGTTGTTCAAAAAATTGAACTTTGACCCCTTCAGCGATCTGGTCCCGATCCTGCTGATCGAGAAGGGGCCGTTGATCCTGATGGTGCGCAACGACTCACCCTACAAATCGGTCAAGGATCTGGTGGCTGCTGCCAAGGCAGCGCCGGGCAAGCTCAGCTATGCCTCGGGCGGCATCGGCGGCACGCACCACCTCAGTGGCGCGCTGTTTGAACATGCGGCTGGCATCGACATGATCCATGCGCCTTACAAGAGTGGCTCGGCAGGCGCCACCGACCTGATGAGCGGGCAGGTGGACATGATGTTCGAGCAGATGTATTCGGCCATGCCGGCGATCAAGGGCGGACGCCTTCGTGCGTTGGCCATCACCAGCAAGCAGCGTTCGTCGCTGGTGCCTGATGTGCCCACCATGGCCGAACAGGGTTATCCGGCGGTCGAGGTGCTCAACTGGCAAGGCATTGTGGGGCCGAAAGGGCTGCCGCCCGATCTGGTCCGGCAGCTCAACGCCGTGGGCAACAAGGCGCTGCAGGACGCCGATCTGCGTGACAAGATCCTGGGTCAGGGCAATGAAGTCGGTGGCGGCACGCCCGAACAGTTTGCTGCGCTGATCAAGGCCGAGGCGACCCGCTGGGGCAAGGTCGTCAAGGACGCCCGCATCGAGCCGGAATGACCTTCAGGTGTAGCGCTTGTTGCGCAGGTTGTTCTTCATCTCGCGCAGCACCGGCTGCAGTTCTTCGCCAATGCGCAGCGCCACCGTGGTGGCCAGGATGTCGATGATCAGCAGGTGCAGCAGCCGCGAGACCATGGGGCTGTATTTGTCGTAGCCCTCGGGGTGGTCGGCCGTGAGGTGGATGTGGCCGATGCCGGCCAGTGGCGAACCGCTTGCGGTGATGACGATCGTGGTGGCTCCACGTTTTCTGGCAATGTCGCAGGCGTCCATCAGGTCGCGGGTGCGGCCCGAGTTGGAGATGATCACCGCGCAGTCGCCCGGTTGCAGCATGGACGCGCTCATGACCTGCATGTGGCCGTCGCTGTAGGCGATGGTGTTCAGGCCCAGACGGAAGAACTTGTGCTGCGCGTCCTGCGCGACGATGCCGGAGTTGCCCACGCCGTAGAACTCGATGCGACGCCCGGTCTTGTGGGTGTCGGCCAGGGCTTGCGCGGCATGTTCGAGCGCGAACGAACTGGCGTCGTTGCGGTACTTGAGGAAGGCCGCCACCGTGTTGTCGATGACCTTGACCGCCACGTCGCTGGTCTTGTCGTCGGCGTCCACGCTGCGGTGGATGAAGGGCACACCTTCGCTCACGCTGCCGGCGAGCTTGAGCTTGAAGTCCGACAGGCCGTCGTAGCCCATGCTGCGGCAAAAGCGCACCACCGTGGGTTTGCTCACATGGGCGCGGTCGGCCAGTTCGGTCACGGGCAGGTTGGCAAAAGCGCGCGGGTCGGCCAGTACCAGTTTGCCCACGCGCTGTTCGGCGGGTGCCAGTGATGGTAGCGAGGCTTTGATGCGGTCAAGCATGGGGTGTTCCGTTCATGTTCAGCAAGAAATTCTGCCTCGTGGCCGTTCGCCCTGAGCTTGTCGAAGGGCAGGGCTTCGACAAGCTCAGCCCGAACGGGAGTGTGGTGTTCAGCATTCCTCGCCCCAGCAAAAGCCGTCGCGCGCGATCATGGCGCTTGCCGCGCTGGGGCCCCAGGTGCCGGCGTTGTAGGGGCGTGGGCCCACCGGGTCGGCCGCCCAGTGCTGCAGGATGGGCTCGACCCAGCGCCAGGCTTCTTCCTGTTCGTCGCTGCGCACGAACAGGTTCAGGCGACCGTCGAGCACATCGAGCAGCAGGCGTTCGTAGGCCCCCACGCGTTCGCTGCCAAAGCGCTTGTCAAAGTCCAGGTCCAGATGCACCGGCGCCAACGTCTGGCCGGTGCCGCCGTGGCCGCGCTTGCTCTGGCCGGTGGCGAACAAGTGCAGCTCCAGTCCGTCTTTGGT
>CAXRGK010000161.1:0-2720 GCA_964230145.1 Burkholderiaceae bacterium
CAGCGACACGTCGGGCGTGGGGTGGTGCAAAAACTGCAACGCCTCGCGCAGCGTCATGGCGGCACGCCGGTCCGGCCAGTGGATGCCCGGCGGCAGGGTCTCGCTCAGGTCGGCATGCGTGAGCCCATTGATGACAGCGCGGCGCAAATAAGCTTGCGGCAACCCGGCCGTGGTCGGGTACACCGGCGTCAACGCCTTCGCCAGCTCGCCGCCTGCCGCCTTGAAGCTCGGGTGCATCATCGCCAGCCCCATGAAGCCGCCGCGCACCTCGCCCCGGATGCGCAGCCGGTTGCCCACGGCCAGCGCCTTCTGGTGCGAGGGGTAGAAGGTGAAAAAGCGCAGTTGGCAAGTGTCCGAGCCATCGTCCACCGTCACGAGCAACTGACGGCGCGGCTTGAAGGTCACTTCGCAGGCCGTCACCGTGGCTTCGATCTGCACCGTATCGCCATCGCGCGCATCGCGCAGCTTGACGATGCGGGTTTCATCCTCGTATCGCAAAGGTAAATGCAGCGCCAGATCAATGTCGCGCACCAGCCCGAGCTTGCGCAGGGCTTTTTGGGGGGCAGAGAGGGTGGCAGACGATCCGGCGGAAGGCATGCGCGGATTGTGCCCTTCGCTGCACCTGTGTGGTCAGGCGTCCTGGGCCTGCTTCTTCCTTGTCCCCGCCGCCACCGCCATCGCAGTCACCACTTCCCGCACGGTTTTCCGGTCGGCGGTAGGCAGGCTCAGGTAGCGGTTGATCATTTCCCGGTCAGCCATGTCCAGTTGCTCAAATTGGGCATCGGCATCGAACAAGCGTGGACCTGATGCCGCCTTGCCAAAACGAAGTTCGTCCGGGCTGACCTGCAGCCACTCGGCCAGTACCACCAGCTTGTCCTGCGTGGGCAGGGCTTGGCCCAGCAACCAGTTGCGGGCGGTGTGGGCTGTGATGCTGCGACCCCAGTACCGCAGATTGAATTCGTTGGCCACCACAGTGGGCGATGAGCGTACGCCCGCTGCATCAAGAGCACGGCGCAGACGGTCGGCAAATGCCTGGGTTTCCGGGATAGGAGCCATGGCAAGAAGTTACGCATTCGACCCTCATGGAAATGCATTTCACATCAACTTGTTTGTGAATATCGATTACAAATCACAGATCTCAAGTGTCAGCCTCCGGCCAATCAAACCCGCTAAGATCATTTGGTTAACCCCACTCTGGCATTGAAGAAAGCATCCACATGAGCATCCAAACCGTAGGCATCATCGGCGCTGGCACCATGGGCAATGGCATCGCGCAGGCTTGCGCCGTGTCGGGCGTGAACGTCGTCATGGTCGACATTTCCGAAGCCGCCGTGGCCAAGGGCATCGCCACCGTCTCGGGCAGCCTGGACCGCCTGGTCAAGAAAGAAAAGATTTCCGAGGCCGACAAGGCCGCAGCGCTGGGCCGCATCAAGGGCTCGACCAGCTACGACGACCTCAAGGGGGCGCAGCTGGTGATCGAGGCCGCCACCGAGAACCACGAGCTCAAGGTCAAGATCCTCAAGCAGCTCGACGGCCTGCTGGCGCCCAACGTGATCATCGCGTCCAACACCTCGTCGATCTCGATCACCCAGCTGGCCGCCGCCACGCAGCGCGCCGACCGCTTCATCGGCATGCACTTCTTCAACCCGGTGCCAATCATGGCGCTGGTGGAAATCATCCGCGGTCTGCAGACCAGCGACGCCACCCACGACGCCGTGCACGAGTTGGCGCTGGCACTGGGCAAGACGCCCATCACCGTGAAGAACGCTCCGGGCTTTGTGGTCAACCGCATCCTGGTGCCCATGATCAACGAGGCCTTTTTTGTGCTGGGCGAAGGTCTGGCCGAGGCCGAAGCGATCGATGCCGGCATGAAGCTGGGTTGCAACCAGCCGATCGGCCCGCTGGCACTGGCCGACATGATCGGCCTGGACGTGTGCCTGGCCGTGATGGAGGTCTACCTCAAGGAATTCGGCGACAGCAAGTACCGCCCCAGCCCCCTGCTCAAGGAAATGGTGGCTGCCGGCCGCCTGGGCCGAAAGACAGGTCAGGGCGTTTACAAGTACTGATATTTCCCGTGGGAGCGTGCCCCTGCGCGCGAATGCTTTCGGCCGCGGGGGCGGCCTCCCACCATCCCCGAACACCTGTCACCGGGGTGAAGGGCATGCTGGGTGGACCGCCCTAGCATGCCCGGCATGAACACCGCCACACCCCACCCCGAAGGCAGCATCGACACCACCGTCACCGACGGGGTGCTGCAGATCGCCATCAACCGCCCGGCCAAGCGCAACGGCTTCACGCCCAAGATGTTCCGCGAGCTTGGCGAGGCCTACACCCGGCTGGACGACGACCCCGCGCTGCGCGTGGGCCTGCTGGTGGCCGAGGGCGCACACTTCACTGCCGGACTGGACCTGCCCACCATTGCGCCGCTCATGCAGCGCGGCGAAAAGGCCGTGCCGCTCGGGCTGGTCGACCCGCTGAACCTGGGCATGGACGGTTACCGCCGCCGCACCAAACCCATGGTGGTGGCGGTGCAGGGCATCACCTACACGCTGGGCATCGAGTTGATGCTGGCCGCCGACATCGTTGTGGCCGCGGACGATTGCCGCTTCTCGCAACTGGAAGTCAAGCGCGGCATCATCGCCACCGGCGGGGCCACGCTGCGCATGGCCGAACGTGCCGGCCTGGGCAACGCCTTGCTGCACCTGCTGACCGGCGACGAG
>CAXRGK010000162.1:0-5206 GCA_964230145.1 Burkholderiaceae bacterium
CTTGTTGTCCAGCTGGTCCCAGGGGTAGCCGGTCACGATCCAGCCCTTGGGGGTTTCGTCTTTCAGCACCTCCAGGTACTCGGGCTCACCCGAGAGCAACGACACCACCGGGGTCTTGGGAAAGACGCCACGCTGGTTGCCTTCGCGCACCAGTTTGGCCAGGTCGGCGCCGAAGGTCACGTTGAAGATGGCGTCGGGCTTGCTCGCCATGGTGGCGGTCAGGGTGCTGCCCGCGTCGATCTTGCCCTGTGCGGGCCACTGCTCGCTCACAAACTCCACATCCGGGCGCTTGGCCTTGAGCAGCTCCTTGAAGCTGGCCACGGCGCTCTGGCCGTATTCGTAGTTGGGCGCAATGGTGGCCCAGCGCTTGGCGGGCAGCTTGGCCGCCTCTTCGACCAGCATGGCCGACTGCATGTAAGTGCTCGGGCGCAGTCGGAAGGTGTAGCGGTTGCCCTTGTCCCAGACGATGGCGTCGGTCAGCGGCTCACTCGCCACGAACAGGCGCTTGTTCTTCTGGGCATGGTCGGCCAGCGCCAGACCCACATTGGACAGAAAACCACCGGCCAGCACGTCCACCTTTTCCTTGGACGTGAGTTCGACCGCATGGCGCAGGGCCTCTTCGGGCTTGCCGGCGTCATCACGTGCCACCACCTCGACCTTGCGACCGAGCAGGCCGCCCTGGGCGTTGATCTGTTCCACCGCCAACTGCCAGCCTTGCTTGTAGGGCTGGGTGAATTGCGGGATGGCGGAATAGCTGTTGATTTCACCGATCCTGATCGGGGTCTGGGCTTGGGCCAGCGCAGCGGCGGCCAGCAGGCCAGCAGTCATAAGTCGTTTCATAAGGTCCTAGGGGTTAGCGTCAAAAGCCGTGACTGTAAGGGATAAGCCAGTGGACTTGGGTGCGCCACCCGCCCTTGCGTCAGGCTTTACACCCTTTGCTGGACCCGGCCGCACGCGTCCTTATAAACAGAAAGCATATATACACAACCAAAAAATCGTTTGTTCCGGAATAAAGACACCCTACAGTCATGCCCATGATCGATCTGGGCTATGTCATTGCGGGTTTCTTTGTCGGCACCATCGTCGGCCTCACGGGCGTGGGTGGCGGCTCGCTGATGACGCCCCTGCTGATCTTCTTTTTCGGCGTGAAGCCTTACATGGCGATTGGCACCGACCTGCTGTTCGCAGCCTTCACCAAGATGGGTGGCACCCTCTCGTTTGCCCGCCAGCGCATCGTGCCCTGGCGCGTGGTCGGACTGCTCAGCCTGGGGAGCATTCCGGCATCGCTCATCACCATCGGCATCCTGCGCTGGGTCGGCCCGGCCGATCCGCAGGTGCAGTCGGTCATGACCAGCACCTTGGGGCTGGCCCTGCTGCTGACGGCGGCCGCCATGTTCTACAAGGCCGTGCGCGGCAAGCAGCTGCCAAGGCAACTGTCGCGCGATGACGAAAAACATGCCTCCACGCCCCGCCACTGGAGCCTGCCGCTGCTGTTTGGCGCGCTCATCGGTACCCTGGTTACCCTGACTTCAGTGGGCGCAGGCGCCATCGGCGTGAGCGTGCTGCTGATTCTTTACCCCTTGCTGCCGCTGCCGCGCATCGTGGCGGCCGACATTGCCTACGCCGTGCCGCTGACCTTGGTGGCAGGCCTGGGGCATGCGTCCCTCGGTTCGGTGGACTGGCCCCTGCTGGCCAAGCTGCTGGCCGGATCGCTCCCCGGCATCTGGCTGGGTTCGCGCCTGACACACCACACGCCTGACCGCGTGATCCGCTCGTTGCTGTCCGTGCTGCTGGCATGGGCCGGCACCAAGCTGGTCCTGATCTGATTTTTCTTCGCTGACTTTTATGTACCAGTACACCGAATTCGACAAAGCCTTTGTGCGCGCCCGCGCGGCCGAGCACCGCGACCAGCTCGAGCGCTGGCAGGCCGGCCAACTGAGCGACGTGCAGTTCCGCCCGTTGCGCCTGCAAAACGGCTGGTATGTGCAACGCTACGCGCCCATGCTGCGCGTGGCCGTGCCTTACGGCGAAATCAATGCCGCCCAGCTTAAGGTGCTGGCGCGCATTGCCCGAGAGTTCGACACGCCCGACGCCGCCCTGCTCGCCGAAGCCCAGGCCACACAGGACAAGCTGCCCGGCTTCGCGCCCCAGCTGCGCACCAACTATGGCCACTTCACCACACGCCAGAACGTCCAGTTCAACTGGATTCCCCTGTCCAAAAGCGCCGACGTGATGGACCTGCTGGCCACGGTGAACATGCACGGCATCCAGACGAGTGGCAACTGCATCCGCAACACCACCACCGACGAGCTGGCCGGTGTGGCCATCGACGAAGTGGTCGATCCACGCCCCTATGCCGAGCTGATCCGCCAGTGGAGCACGCTACACCCCGAGTTCGCCCACCTGCCGCGCAAGTTCAAGATCGCCATCCATGGCGCCGTGGAAGACCGCGCCGCCATTGGCTGGCACGATGTGGGCCTGCAACTGGTCAAGAACGCCGAAGGTGAGGTCGGCTTCAAGGTGCTGGTGGGCGGCGGCATGGGCCGCACCCCCATCAACGGCGTGGTGATCCGCGAATTCCTGCCCTGGCAGGAGATCATGAACTACCTCGAAGCCGTGGTGCGCGTCTACAACCGCTGGGGTCGCCGCGACAACAAGTACAAAGCCCGCATCAAGATCCTGGTCAAGGCCGAGGGCCAGCGTTACTTCGACGAAGTCGAGACCGAATACCGCGAAATCGTCGAACGCGACGGCGCACCGCACACACTGCCGCAGGCCGAACTCGACCGCGTCAAAGCCGGTTTTGTGCCGCCTGCGCTCCACCTGCCCGAGAACACCGACGAGTGGCTCGCTCAGGCCGAGGCCGCACTCAGCATCGAAGCCGCCAAATCACCCGCCTTTGCCCGCTGGCTGGCGCGCAACGTCAAGCCGCACCGCAACCCGCAACTGCGCGCCGTGTCACTGTCCTTCAAGCGCCCGGGCTACGCTCCGGGTGATGCCACGGCCGATCAGCTCGACGCCGCCGCCCTGTTGGTCGAAAAATATTCCGCTGGTGAGGCCCGCGTCTCGCACACCCAGAACCTGCTGCTGCCCTGGGTGCGGCTGGACCAGCTGCACGCCTTGTGGCTCGAAGCCAAGGCGCTGGGCGTGGCCCAGCCCAACATCGGCCTGCTGACCGACATGATCGCCTGCCCCGGCGGCGACTACTGCGCGCTGGCCAATGCCCGCTCCATCCCGACCGCCAGCGCCATCCTCGAGCGCTACCAGGACCTGGACGAGCTTGAAGACCTGGGCCACATCGACTTCCACATCAGCGGCTGCATCAACTCCTGCGGTCACCACCACTCGGGCCACATCGGCATTCTGGGCGTGGACAAGGACGGCAAGGAGTGGTACCAGGTCACCCTCGGCGGCTCCGACGGCAAAGACTTGTCTGGCTCTGCTACCCCCGGCAAGGTGGTTGGCCCGTCGTTCTCCTCCTTCGAGGTACCCGATGTGATCGAAGCCATCCTGGACACTTACAAACAGCTGCGCGTGAGCACAGGCAACGGCAAACAGGAAGCCTTCATCGAGACCCTGCGCCGCGTGGGCCATGACCCGTTCAAGGCCGCAGCCAACGCCGCCCGCCACCCGGCCCAGGATGCCCAAACGGTCTGAGCGCAGGAGGAACACGACATGAAAATCATCACCACACAAGAACACCAGTCTGCCGGCAAGGCCGGCGCGCTGGAGCTGACCAACGACGTGGACCCGCGCACGCTGGATTTGACAGGCGTCACCCGCATCGACCTGCAGTTCCCGGCTTTCACGGACGGCCGCGCCTACAGCCAGGCCTTTTTGCTGCGCCGCCGCCTGCACTTTGCCGGCGAACTGCGCGCCACCGGCGACGTGCTGATCGACCAGCTGGTGCAGATGCAGCGTACCGGCTTTGACGTGGCCGTACTGGCCGAAGGCGTGGATGCCAGCGCCGCCCAGCGCCAGCTGGACCGTTATGCCGGCTTCTACCAGGGCTCGGCTGTGGAAACCCAACCCCGTTTTGCCAAGACTGTTTGAAACACGTGTAGGAGCGCGCCCCTGCGCGCGAATGCCCATTCGGCCGCAGGGGCGGCCTCCTACAAGAGAAGCACCATGAACTCATCGTTGATTTCTTCCCGCAATGCCCCGGCCAAGGCCACCGCACAAAAGGCGACAGATTTGCACGCCAAGGCCAGCCCCGACTTTGCCGCCAAGCTGGCCGAGACCGAGGCCCTGCTGCAGCGGGCCGCCAGCGATTTCCAGCCCGTCACGCAGGCCTCCAGCCTGGGCGCCGAAGACGTGGTCATCACCCACATCATCAACCGGCTGCAGCTGGACATTCCGGTCTTCGTGCTGGAGACCGGCGCGCTGCACACCGAAACACTGGCTCTGCTCGAACGCACCCAGGCACATTCGCGTGCGCCGGTCACGGTCTACCGCCCGGTACAGGAAGCGGTGATCCAGTTCGTGCGCGAGAAGGGCCAGAACGCGATCTACGAGAGCATCGAGCAACGCAAGGCCTGCTGCGGCATCCGCAAGATGGAACCGCTGGCCCGCGCACTGGCTGGCAAGAAGGCTTGGGTCACCGGCCTGCGTAAGGAGCAGTCGAACGCCCGCGCCGAAGTGCCGCTGCACGACGAGAGCGAAGTGCAAGCCAAGGGCCTGCACAAGTTCAACCCGCTGGCCCGCTGGACCTGGGGCGATGTGTGGCACTACATCGCCGAGCACCAAGTGGACTACAACCCGCTGCACGACCAGTTCTTCCCCAGCATCGGCTGCGCGCCCTGCACGCGCGCCATCAGCCTGGGCGAGGAGTTCCGCGCCGGCCGCTGGTGGTGGGAGGACGAAGCCGCCAAGGAATGCGGTCTGCACGTCAGGAAATAAGCCTTGTAGGAGCGCGCCCCCGCGCGCGATGGCGTCATCGCCACCAACGCCACGAAATCCATTCGGCCGCAGGGGCGGCCTCCTACAAAAACCGATAGAGAAAAGAATGAACGCCATGACCGAACCGCTGCACACCCTCAGCAACAGCCACCTGGATGCGCTGGAAGAGGAAACCATCTTCATCCTGCGCGAAGTCGCCGCCGCCTTCGAGCGCCCCGCCCTGCTGTTTTCAGGCGGCAAGGACTCGCTGGTCATGCTCAAGTGCGCTGAAAAAGCGTTTGGTGCCGGCCGCCTGCCCTACCCGCTC
>CAXRGK010000163.1:0-2874 GCA_964230145.1 Burkholderiaceae bacterium
CCGAACTCGCGGATCAGGCGCTGCAGGCCCTGCGCTTCTTCAAGGGGGTTGAGGTCTTCGCGCTGGATGTTCTCGATGAGCGCCATCGCGGCCGCCGCCTCGTTGGGCACATCGCGCACCAGCACCGGCACCTTGTCCAGACCCGCCAGCTTGCTGGCGCGGAAGCGACGCTCGCCGGCAATGATGTCGTACTTTCCCGCGTTGGCGCCATCGCTCAGCTGCCGCCCCAGTAGCGGCTGCATGATGCCTTGCGCCTTGATGGATTCGGCCAGTTCGTACAGCGCGCCTTCGTCCATGCGGGTGCGCGGCTGGTACATGCCGGCCACCATGCTGTCGAGCGACATCATCATGGGCATGCCACTCTCGGCAGCCGATGCGGCGTTGTCGGGGGTTTCGACTTTGGGGCCCAGCAGGGCTTCGAGTCCGCGTCCGAGACCTTTGGGTTTCTTGGTGACCATGTGCTTGTTTTCCTTTACCCCGCCATGGGGTTCATGAGTTCCTGCAAAAGCGCGTGTCCTTCGGGCCAGTCACCCAGTCCACTGTCGGCATTGATGTGACCGGCCGCGCCCAGGTCTACCCAGCGCGCCCCCCAGTCCGAGGCCAGGCCTTGGGCCCGTTCGTGGCTGCAACAGGGGTCGTTCTGGCTGCCGACCAGCGTGGCCGCGAACGGCAGACGCTGGCGGTGAATGGGCGTCCAGCCCGGCATCTGTTCACGCAGCTCAGGACGCTCGACGTCGCCAGGTGCCACCAGCAAAGCCCCTCGCACACGCGCCGTGTGGCGGGAGACGGCCGCCCAGGCCGCCACCTGAATGCAACCCAGGCTGTGGGCCACCAGCACAATGTCGGCCTCTGGGGTGTCGACCACCACTTCGTCAAGCCGTGCCAGCCAGTCACCGCGGCGGGGGCGCACCCAGTCGTCCTGCTCGACCACGGTGTAGCCATGCCGCGCGACCCAGCGCATTTGCCAGTGGTCAGGACCGCTGCCCTGCCAGCCCGGCAAGATGAGTACACAGGCGTGCGGCATGTTCAGAGCGTGGGCGCGCGACGCACCAGCTCGCGGGCGAATTCCACATAGGCCTGGCTGCCCTTGGCCGATGGATCGAACACCACGCCGGGCAAACCATAGCTGGGCGCCTCGGCCAGACGCACATTGCGCGGAATCACCGTGTCGAACACCTTGTCGCCAAAGTGGGCCTTGAGCTGGTCACTGACCTGCATTTGCAGCGTGATGCGCGGATCGAACATGACGCGCAGCAGGCCGATGATCTTGAGGTCGCGGTTGAGGTTGGCGTGCACCTGCTTGATGGTGTTGACCAGATCGGTCAGTCCTTCCAGTGCAAAGTATTCGCACTGCATGGGCACGATCACGCCATGGGCCGCGCACAAGCCATTGAGCGTGAGCATGGACAGGGACGGCGGGCAATCGATCAGCACAAAGTCGTAATCGGCGTCCACTGTCGCCAGTGCATTTTTCAGGCGCTGATCCCGGTGCTCGAGTTCCACCAGCTCCACCTCGGCCCCGGCCAATTCGCGGTTGGCGCCCAGCACGGTGTAGCCACATTTCTCCGCCTTCACAGCCGCTTCCGGGATGCTGGCCGATTCGAGCAGGACATCGTAGACGCTCAACGCCAGCTGACGTTTGTCGATACCCGAGCCCATGGTGGCATTGCCTTGCGGATCCAGATCGACCAGCAGCACACGCTGGCCGACTTTGGCCAAACCGGCAGCAAGGTTCACCGTAGAGGTGGTCTTGCCCACGCCCCCTTTTTGGTTCGCGATGCAGAAGATCTTGGCCATGATGGTCTCTCGGAATTATTTGGAAACGGCCAGCTTGAGGCCGAAACCGATCAGGAAAACACCGGCCAGTTTTTCCAGCACACGGCCAATGACGGGATTGGCCCGCATGCGCTCGGCCAGGTGGTGCGTCAGCAAGGTCATGCCCAGGCCATACAGGAAGGTGAGCACAGCGATCGTCGCGGCCATGACCGCAAAACTGACCAGCCCCTGGTGGTGCTGTGGGTCGACGAAGAGCGGAAAGAACGCCATGTAGAACACGATGGCCTTGGGATTGAGCAAAGTGATGGCCAGAGCCTGCTGAAAATACTGCCGCGGGCGGATGTTCAGAACTGGCGCGTCGCCGGGTTGGGCACTCAGCATCTTCCAACCCAACCAGGCCAGGTACACCGCGCCCAGCCACTGCACTGCCGTGAACGCCGCCGGAGAAGTGGCCAACACCGCCGCCACACCGGCCACCGCCGCCCACATCAGCACCTGGTCTCCGGCGATCACGCCCAAGGTGGCCGCCAGTCCGCCACGGATGCCTCCCTTTCCGGTCGAGGTGATCAGCGCCAGGTTGCCCGGACCGGGAATGGCCAGGAACAGCACAATGGCTGCGACGAAAGCACCGTAGTCCGAAATACCGAAAAACATGGACACCCTGAAAAAATGACCCGGAAGACAGCCCAGGCAGGTGCGAGTGTACGCCAAGGCCCCAGGAGCCAGCGCCGGGAGTCCATCCTGTCATGCCCGACTTGATCGGGCATCCATCTTTCGCGGACGGGATGCCCAGGTCAAGCCCGGGGATGACTCTGCAGCCCGGGCCGCATCCAGACCATGCAGCGTTCCACATCCAGCCCCGGCACCGTGAGTGGTTCCACGTGAAACACCTGCACATCGGCAGGCAGACCTTCGATCTCGGCCTGCGGGTGTTTGCCCTTCATGGCCATCCAGACGCCCTGCGCCGCCAGCGAACCGCGTGACCAGCTCACAAAGTCTGGCAGGGAGGCAAAGGCCCGGCAGCAGATCACATCGAACGGTCCGGTCAGCGTTTCGACCCGGGCATGGATGCCGCGCAGGTTCGGCAACTTCAGGGTG
>CAXRGK010000164.1:0-9364 GCA_964230145.1 Burkholderiaceae bacterium
TGGGTCTGGGTGAGGTCGATCTGCTGGCCCTCAAGCAAGCCGGTCTTGTGCCTGAGCTGGCCAAAGTGGTCAAAGTCATCAAGTCCGGTGAGCTCACCAAAGCCGTCAAACTGACCGGCATCGGTGCCACCGCAGGTGCCAAAGCAGCCATCGAGGCTGCCGGCGGCGCCCTGGCCTGAATGACACAGCTGAAAGAGATTGCCCGTGGCCACCAGCGCTAACCCAACTGCCAAGACCGCGAAGTTCGGCGACCTGCGTCGCCGGCTGGTCTTCCTGTTGCTCGCGCTGGTGGTGTACCGCGTTGGTGCACACATTCCGGTGCCGGGCATCGACCCTGATCAGCTCAAGCAGCTTTTCAATGGTCAGCAGGGCGGCATCCTGAGTCTGTTCAACATGTTCTCGGGTGGGGCTTTGTCGCGCTTCACGGTGTTCGCGCTGGGCATCATGCCCTATATCTCCGCGTCCATCGTGATGCAGCTGCTGACCTATGTGCTGCCCGCGTTCGAACAGCTCAAGAAGGAAGGCGAAGCCGGCCGCCGCAAGATCACCCAGTACACCCGTTTCGGTGCCTTGGGTCTGGCTGTGTTCCAGTCGCTTGGCATTGCCTTGGCGCTCGAAGCTTCTGCAGGACTGGTGATCAATCCCGGTTTCGGTTTCCGCATGACGGCCGTGGTCAGTCTGACGGCTGGCACCATGTTCCTGATGTGGCTGGGTGAGCAGATCACCGAGCGCGGTTTGGGCAATGGCATCTCCATCCTGATCTTTGCCGGTATCGCTGCCGGTCTGCCCAGCGCTTTGGGTGGTCTCTTCGAGCTGGTTCGCACTGGCGCCATGGGCCCCTTGGTGGCGATGTTCATCATCGCTGTTGTGGTCCTCGTGACGTACTTTGTGGTGTTCGTGGAGCGTGGTCAGCGCAAGATTCTGGTTAATTACGCACGCCGTCAGGTGGGCAACAAGGTGTATGGCGGGCAGTCGTCGCACCTGCCGCTCAAGCTGAACATGGCTGGCGTGATCCCGCCGATCTTCGCTTCATCGATCATTCTGCTGCCGGCTACCGTGATCAATTGGTTCAGCTCTGGTGAGACCGGCAATCCTGTGGTGCTGTTCTTCAAGGATGTGGCCTCTGCATTGAGCCCTGGCCAGCCGGTCTACGTGATGTTCTATGCCGCGGCGATCATCTTCTTCTGTTTCTTCTACACGGGCCTGGTATTCAACAGCCGTGAAACGGCAGACAACCTCAAGAAGAGTGGCGCTTTCATTCCGGGCATTCGCCCGGGTGATCAGACGGCACGTTACATTGACAAGATCTTGCTGCGTCTGACCTTGGTCGGAGCTGCCTACATCACTTTTGTGTGTTTGCTGCCTGAGTTCCTGATCCTGAAATACAATGTTCCGTTTTACTTCGGCGGCACATCCCTTCTGATCATTGTGGTGGTCACGATGGATTTCATGGCCCAGGTGCAAAACTACCTGATGTCCCAGCAATATGAGTCGCTTCTGAAGAAAGCGAATTTCAAGACTTCACTCAATGGTTGAGCGAAACGATGGCGAAAGACGATGTCATCCAGATGCAAGGCGAAGTGGTGGAAAACCTGCCCAACGCCACCTTTCGAGTGAAGTTGGAGAACGGTCATATTGTCCTGGGTCATATTTCCGGAAAGATGCGGATGCATTACATCCGGATCCTGCCGGGTGACAAGGTCACTGTGGAATTGACGCCCTACGATTTGAGCAGGGCAAGAATTGTGTTCCGTGCCAAATAAGGCCGGGGCTAAGCAAGAGTTTTAGGAGAAGAACCATGAGAGTTTCGGCTTCGGTCAAGAAAATCTGCCGCAACTGCAAGATCATCCGCCGCAAAGGCGTTGTTCGCGTGATCTGTACTGATCCGCGTCACAAGCAGCGTCAAGGCTGATTGCACAAGTTATAGAGGACGAAAATGGCACGTATCGCTGGCATCAACATTCCGCCGCACAAACATGCTGAAATTGGCTTGACTGCCATTTTTGGTATCGGTCGCACCCGCGCCCGCAAGATTTGCGAGGCATGCGGCATTGAATACTCCAAAAAGGTGAAGGACCTGACCGACGCCGATCTGGAGAAAATTCGCGACCAGATTGGTCAGCTCACCATCGAAGGTGACCTGCGCCGCGAAACCACGATGAACATCAAGCGCCTGATGGACATTGGTTGCTACCGTGGTTTCCGTCACCGTCGTGGCCTGCCGATGCGTGGCCAGCGCACCCGCACCAATGCCCGTACCCGCAAGGGTCCGCGCAAGGGCGCAGCCGCACTGAAGAAATAAGCCGGATTGAGAAGAGAACATTATGGCTAAACAACCTTCCAGCAACGCAGCCCAGCGTGTGCGCAAGAAAGTCCGCAAGAACATTGCCGACGGCATCGCTCACGTTCACGCTTCGTTCAACAACACCATCATCACCATCACCGACCGTCAGGGCAATGCTCTGTCGTGGGCTTCTTCGGGTGGCCAGGGCTTCAAGGGTTCGCGCAAGTCGACCCCCTTTGCTGCCCAGGTGGCTTCCGAAGTCGCTGGTCGTGCGGCGATGGAACAGGGCATCAAAAACCTGGACGTCGAAATCAAGGGCCCTGGTCCTGGCCGTGAATCTTCTGTGCGCGCCTTGGGCGCACTGGGCATCCGCATCACCTCCATTTCGGACGTGACGCCGGTCCCGCACAACGGTTGCCGCCCGCAAAAGCGTCGTCGTATCTAAGCTTTTCTCAAGCCCACCGCCAGGCCATGCTTGCATCGCCTGGCTCCCGCATTTTAGGAGTGCGGCAGTTTAATAAAGGAAATCCAAGTGGCACGTTACCTCGGCCCCAAGGCCAAACTCTCTCGCCGTGAAGGCACCGACCTGTTCCTCAAGAGCGCCCGTCGCTCCATTGCGGACAAGGCCAAATTCGACACCAAACCCGGCCAGCACGGTCGCACGTCTGGTCAGCGCACCTCCGACTTCGGCCTGCAGTTGCGTGAGAAGCAGAAAGTCAAGCGCATGTATGGCGTGCTGGAAAAGCAGTTCCGCCGCTACTTCGCTGAGGCTGATCGCCGCAAGGGCAACACCGGTGCCAATCTGCTGTCCCTGCTGGAATCCCGCCTGGACAACGTGGTGTATCGTATGGGTTTTGGCTCCACGCGTGCTGAAGCACGCCAGCTGGTGTCCCACAAGGCCATCACCGTCAACGGCCAGCAAGTGAACATCCCGTCTTACCTGGTCAAGGCCGGTGATGTGGTCGCTGTTCGTGAAAAGTCCAAGAAGCAGAACCGCGTGGTCGAAGCCCTGCAGCTGGCCGCCCAAGTGGGCATGCCGGCCTGGGTGGAAGTCAATGCCGACAAAGCCGAAGGCACCTTCAAGAAGGTTCCGGACCGTGACGAGTTTGGCGCCGACATCAATGAATCGCTGATCGTCGAACTGTACTCGCGCTGATTCCCGGCCGTTTCAATCGTTCCCGGGCTGCCAGGCATGGTGGCTTCGGGTGCTTCATCAGCCTTACCGGTGTAACGAGCCGGGGGTATTGAGAGGAAGTCTGCATGCAAACCAATCTGCTGAAACCCAAAGCCATCCAGGTCGAACAACTGGCCGCCAACCGTGCCAAGGTCACCCTCGAGCCGTTCGAGCGTGGTTATGGTCATACGCTGGGCAACGCCCTGCGTCGCGTGCTGTTGTCGTCCATGGTCGGCTATTCAGCAACCGAAGTCACCATCGCTGGTGTCGTGCACGAATACTCTTCCATCGACGGTGTTCAGGAAGATGTGGTCAACATCCTGCTGAACCTCAAGGGTGTGGTCTTCAAGCTGCACAACCGTGACGAAGTCACCCTGAGCCTGCGCAAGGATGGTGAAGGTGTGGTCACCGCTGCCGACATCCAGACGCCGCACGACGTTGAGATCATCAACCCTGAGCACGTCATCGCCAACCTGTCGCAAGGCGGCAAGCTGGACATGCAGATCAAGGTGGAAAAAGGCCGTGGTTATGTGCCAGGCACCATGCGTCGCTATGCTGACGAGCCGACCAAGGCGCTGGGCCGTATCGTCCTTGACGCGTCGTTCTCCCCGGTCAAGCGCGTGAGCTACACCGTCGAGAGCGCCCGCGTGGAGCAGCGCACAGACCTGGACAAGCTGGTCCTCGAGATCGAAACCAACGGCGCTATCACCGCTGAAGACGCCGTGCGCGCTTCGGCCAAGATCCTGGTGGAACAGCTGGCTGTGTTCGCACAGCTCGAAGGCGGCGAACTGTCCGCATTCGACGCCCCCGCACAACGCGGTGGTGCAGGCAATTTCGACCCGATCCTGCTGCGCCCTGTGGACGAGCTCGAACTCACCGTTCGCTCGGCCAACTGCCTCAAAGCAGAAAACATTTACTACATCGGTGACCTCATCCAGCGCACCGAGAACGAACTGCTCAAGACCCCGAACCTGGGTCGCAAGTCGCTCAACGAAATCAAGGAAGTTCTGGCTTCCCGTGGTCTGACTCTGGGCATGAAGCTCGAAGCCTGGCCGCCGGCAGGTCTGGAAAAGCGATAATACAAAGTTCCCGGAGAATTTCCGGGGTGTGCACGGGCAGTACCTGATACGGCTGCCTGTTTAATAAAGAAAGGAAAGCACCATGCGTCACGGTCACGGCCTTCGCAAACTCAACCGCACCAGCGAGCACCGCCTCGCCATGCTGCGCAACATGATGAACTCGCTCATCGAGCATGAAGTCATCAAGACCACGGTCCCCAAGGCCAAGGAGCTGCGCCGCGTCATCGAGCCCATGATCACCCTGGCCAAGGAAGACACCGTGGCCAACAAGCGCCTGGCCTTCAACCGCCTGCGCAGCCGCGACAGCGTCACCACGCTGTTCGCCGATCTGGGCCCCCTCTTTGCCAAGCGCCCCGGTGGCTACACCCGTATCCTCAAGATGGGTTTCCGTGTGGGCGACAACGCACCCATGGCCCTCGTCGAACTGGTGGATCGTCCCGAAGTTTCTGAAGCACCTGCTGCAGAATAAGGTATAATTCAAATCTTGCCGCGGGGTGGAGCAGTCTGGTAGCTCGTTGGGCTCATAACCCAAAGGTCGTTGGTTCAAATCCGGCCCCCGCAACCAAATTTTCAGCGCAAGCTGAACATGGAAAAAGACCCGCAGCAGCGGGTCTTTTTTTGTTTCTGCACTTGTTTGCCGTCAGGCCAGGCGCTTGAGCAGTCCCTGAAGTGCATGTTGGACTGTGGCTTCGCGCACCGCCCCGCGATCACCCGCAAAGACGCATTTCTCGCTGCTGACCAGATCACCTACGCACCACGCAAACCATACCGTGCCAACAGGCTTGTCGGCCGATCCACCGGTGGGGCCGGCAATGCCGGTGACCGCCACGCTGACCTGGGCGTGTGCGTGTAACAGGGCGCCACTGGCCATGGCCCGAGCCACGGGTTCGCTCACGGCGCCGTGCTGTTCGATCAATGCCGCCGGCACGCCGATCAGTTCGGATTTGGCCGCGTTGGAGTAGGTGACAAAGCCCCGTTCAAACCAGTTGCTGGAGCCAGACAGGTCAGTGCAACGGGCCGCGATCATGCCGCCGGTGCAGCTTTCGGCGGTGACCATCATCCAGCTGCGGTCCTGAAGGGCGCTGGCCAGTTGTTCGCAGAGCCTGAGTGTGTTCATCAGATGAAACGCCAGAGGGCGATGACGAGCAGGGTGCAGAAGGCGGCCACCAGGTCATCGAACAGGATGCCCCAGGCGCCGCGCCAGCCACAGCCTTTGAACACCGCGTCAGCCCATGCCACGGGTCCTGGTTTGACTGCATCGAAAAAGCGAAACAGTGCAAAGGCGGACAGTTGCCCCCAAAAGCCAGTGGGCATGGCCAGCCAGAGGATCAGCCACATGGCCACGATCTCGTCCCAGACCACATAGCCAGGATCAGCGATGGCCAGCTGGTCCACCGTGCGTTTGCAGGCCCACCAACCCAGCAGGAGAGACAGCGCGATCAGAAGCCCTTGGCCCGCAGGTGTGAACAGAGGCGCCAGGACCAGCCATGAGACCCAGCCCCAGAGGCTGCCGATCGTGCCCGGGGCTTTGGGCGACAGCCCAGAGCCAAAACCCAGCGCCACGAGGTGTGCGGGGTGTGAGAGCATGAAGGCCGGACTGGGGCGGTGCGACATGTTCATTCCTGCGCAAAGTGATCAAATGAGGTGAAGGAGGTGTCCACCCGGTGGCCCTGCCTGTCCAGCAAATCGATGCCTGTAGTTGCCGTGACCGTACCAATGCAAGTCACGGAGGTCTGGCTGTCAATGGCAGCCTGTTGGACGGCATCTCGGAGCGTCGGTGGGGCGGTGAAGACCAGCTCATAGTCGTCGCCGCCCGACAGCACGCAGGTGCGCAGCCAAGCATCGGTGAGGGGTACGTCGTGGCGGCAGGACAGCAGGCCTTCGCAAGCTGCCAGATCCAGTCGTGCGCCCGCACCGCTTTGACGCAGGATGTGGCCCAGATCGCCCAGCAAACCGTCGCTGATGTCGGCCGCGGCAGAGGCCACGCCGCGCAGGCCGATGCCGAGCGCGACACGGGGTGTGGGTTGTTCCATGCGGTTGCGGCAGCGCCTGAAGACAGTTTCAGGCAGGCTCAGTTTGCCCCGAAACACTTCCAGTGCGAGGCGGGCGTCGCCTACGGTGCCGCTCACGAAGATGTCGTCTCCGGCGCGCGCACCGCTGCGCAGCAGGGCTTGACCGCGTGGCACATCACCCAGCACGGTGATTGAGATGTTGAGGGGGCCTTGCGTGGTGTCGCCGCCAATCAGTTCGCAACCGTGGGCATCGGCCAGTGCGAACAAGCCTTGCGAAAAACCCTGCAGCCATGCCACATCGGCGCGGGGCAAAGACAGGGACAGCAAAAAAGCGCGAGGCTCGGCACCGCAGGCAGCCAGATCACTGAGGTTGACGGCAAGGCTTTTGTGCCCAAGGGTCGCCGGGTCCACCGTGCTCAAAAAATGGCGGCCTTCCACCAGCATGTCGGCAGACAGGGCCAGTTGGTGGCCAGGGCGAGGCGACAGCAAGGCGCAATCGTCGCCAACCCCCAGATCGGCGTGTTTGGCGGGTCGCTTGAAGAAGCGGTCGATCAGGTCAAATTCACCCATGGGGCAAGAATAACCGCAAGCGGGGGTGGGGATTCAGTGCAGGGTGCGGCCAGCCTCGCCGCCACTGCCCGACTGCAGGATGAAGGCCGCGATCGGCACGTCAAAACGGTGACCGTCCACGGCCACAAAGAAATAGCTGCCATGCATGATGCCGTGCGAGGTGCGCAGCTGGCAGCCGCTGGTGTACTGGAAGGCCTCGCCCGGTTTGAGCAGGGGTTGCTCGCCTACCACGCCCAGACCCTTGACCTCCTCGGTGCGTCCGCTGGCATCTTCGATGGTCCAGTGGCGCGCGATCAGCTGCGCCGGCACGCGCCCCGTATTGGTGATGGTGATCGTGTAGGCAAAGGCATAGCGGTCTGACGCAGGGTCGCTCTGTTCGGGCAGGAACTGCGGCTCGGTGTCGATGCGAAAGGCGTAATCGGTGTCGTTGGCATGGCTGGGCATGCCAGCATGGTAACTGCGACAATTGTGGAATGAGCCACACCTACCGCATTGCCCCTTCCATCCTGTCGGCCGATTTCGCCCGACTGGGCGAAGAAGTGAAAAACGTCATTGCCGCCGGCGCCGACTGGATTCACTTTGACGTGATGGACAACCATTACGTGCCCAACCTCACTTTCGGTCCCATGATCTGCCAGGCCCTCAAACCGCATGCCAAAACGCCAGAAGGCGTGGTGGTGCCGATCGACGTGCACCTGATGATTTCGCCGGTGGATGCGCTGGCGGCATCCTTTGCCGAGGCGGGCGCCGACCTCATCAGCTTTCACCCGGACGCCAGCGCCCATGTGCACCGCAGCCTGCAGGCCATCAAGAGCAAGGGCGTGAAGGCGGGTCTGGTGTTCAACCCAGCCGAGTCGCTCAATGTGCTGGAGTGGGCCATCGACGAGATTGATCTGATTCTGATCATGAGTGTCAACCCAGGATTTGGTGGTCAGAGCTTCATCGACTCGGCCCTGCGCAAGATCGAGCAGGCCCGCAAGTGGATCGAGCGCAGCGGGCGCGATATCCGTCTGGAGGTGGATGGCGGCATCAAGGCCGACAACATCCGCCGCGTGGCCGACGCAGGCGCCGACACGTTTGTGGCCGGCAGCGCCATTTTTGGCAAGCCAGACTACAAGGCCGTGATTGACCAGATGCGCGCCGCGCTCGGCTGATGGGTTTGCAGCGCTATCGCGCCGCCATCGTCGATCTGGACGGCACGATGGTGGACACGCTCGGCGACTTTGAGGTCGCCCTCAATCGCACCTTGGCTGACCTGGCGTTGCCGCCCGTGACGCGGGAGCTTGTAGAGCGTACCGTGGGCAAAGGCTCTGAACACCTGATCCGATCGGTACTGGCCCACCAGATGGCCCAGCCCGAGGCCAAGGGCTACGGTCAGGCCTGCCCGGCATGGACCGTGGACAGCCTGTACGAGCGGGCCTGGGCGCTTTACCAACACCACTATCTGGCCATCAACGGTGACTTTTCAGAGGTCTACCCGGGCGTGAGCGAGGGGCTGCAGGCTTTGCGCGGGGCGGGCCTTGCGCTGGCCTGCCTGACCAACAAGCCGCTGGCCTTTGCCCGTGACCTGCTGCAGGCCAAGGGGCTGGCAGGCCATTTCGCTCAGGTGTTTGGCGGTGACAGCTTCGAGCGCAAAAAGCCGGATCCCTTGCCTTTGCTCAAAACCTGCGAGGCGCTGGGCACGGTGCCCGGGCAAACGCTGATGGTGGGCGACTCCAGCAACGACGCGCAGGCGGGGCATGCAGCCGGCTGTGGCGTGGTGCTGGTGACCTACGGCTACAACCACGGCGAGCCTATCCGGAGCACTCCTGCGCTGGCCTGGGTGGATGCGCTCACCGACATTCCCGTAGCGCTGTCCCCATGACCATGTTGGAGCGCACGGCAACATTCGGCCGCAGGGGTGCCTCCTACAAAAACCGGATACCTTGTGGGACGCCCCTGCGCGCGAATGGCTGTTTTCAGCCCGTCAGCGCCCTTTGCTACACTAGTTCCCATCATGTTGTTCATCCACCACCCCCTGAGCGCAGCCCTTGCGCCGGTCTTCACCCATCGCGAGGACCGGGGAGCCTGGCCCTGGCGTCAGCCGGCCTGACGAATTTGTGCCGGCGGCCCTGTCCGCCACCCGCGCCCGGCGCTTGCCGGGTACCTGGATGAACCCGCGCAAGCTGCCCACTTCTGAACCGCAGCTGGCCGAGCCCGATAAAAGCTCACCCATGATCACCGAACTCGAATTCAAAAGCCTGGC